>JAURQT010000067.1 GCA_030835985.1 Alphaproteobacteria bacterium | reverse complement strand
GGCATGCAGATACCGAAGTGTTGAATGTCGAAGCCCGGCTGGATGTGCTGATAGAGCGCGAGGATGAGCTGGCGGTGCAGCGTTTGCTGGCAGAATTAAATACCGAATTATATCTTGGCCATTTCCAGCTTTCGCCTGATCGCCAGCATATTATTTTGCGGTGCCGGCTGCCTTTACGCGGGGCAGGCGGGGCAACCCCGGAACAGATTGAAGATGTGGTGGATGTTCTCTTGGGTCAGTGCGAGCAGGCCGCCCCCATTTTATGCCAGCTTGTCTATGGCAAAGTGCCTGAAGATATTTCTGCGACCGCTCTGGCAATGACACCGGCAATGGGCGAAGCCTGAATATTTTTTACCCCCCCCTTCTGCCTTTCCCGATATTTTATGATAGAATAGCCCCCTGTGATGTGGCAATCGCGCATCCATGCGGCAGAGAGCGAGGGATAAAATGCAAAATATTTGTCTGATAGGGTGCGGAAAAATGGGCAGTGCCATGCTGGCAGGCTGGCAAAAGGATAGCCGTTTATCGGCGGAGTTTCATGTGGTAGAGCCGCATCTGTCTGGCCCCGAACTTGCCAGGGAAAACAGCTATTTTTATGCCGATATTGGCGCCCTGCCACCAGGCTATTGCGCGGATCTGGTGGTATTGGCGGTCAAGCCGCAAATGATGGCAGAGGTACTGGTACAAGCAAAATCCATCAATGGGGACAGGACGAGCTGGCTGTCTATCGCGGCGGGTCTGTCCACGCAAAAATTATCGGCAATGCTGGATGGCGAGAAAAAAATATTACGCGCCATGCCCAATACGCCGGCAGCAATCGCGATGGGCATTACCGCTTTATTTGCCTGTGCAGATGTCCCGCCGGAAATGCATGAATTATCCGAACGCCTGCTCGGCGCCTCAGGCGAGGTTGTCCGGCTGGCGGATGAAAAACTAATGGATGCGGTCACCGCCCTGTCCGGGTCAGGGCCTGCTTATGTATTTTTGCTGGCAGAAGCGATGGCGGCCGCAGGTACACGCCTTGGCCTGCCAGAAGATATGGCGATGCAACTGGCTATTCAAACCATCAAAGGCGCAGGCGCGCTGATGGCCGCAGATGATAGCCCGCCCGCCATTTTGCGTGAAAATGTTACCTCCAGGGGCGGGACAACCGCTGCGGCTTTATCTGTATTGATGACAGATGGGCGCATGGCAAGGATGATGGATGAGGCATTAGTGGCCGCTGCCAGACGCGCAGCAGAGCTGGATGCACAAGGTTAGGTCAAATAGCACAGATAGCCTGTCACCGGAATAGATGGGTAATCTTGCTTTATGGCTATTTCTGTCCCATATCATAGGGATGACAGCCAGATAAAGAGACGTTTAATGACAGATGATATGGCAGATAAAAAGGCAATGCTGGCAGGGTTGCAAGATGCATTATGGACGGCACTTGGTAGGCATGATTATCGCCAGATCCGTCTGGAAAACCTGGCTGAGGAAGCCGGCATAAGCCGGCAACAGGCCGTGCTGGTGGCCGGTTCGGTTGAGCGCGTTCTGCTGAGTGCGATAGAGGCGATAGATGAGGCTGTCCTTGTTCAATCGGCGACAGATTTTGGTGAAGATGAAAGCGCTTCTGTTCAAGAAAAACTGCTGGAAGGGCTGGTGCAAAGATTTGAAGCCTATAGTGACAAACGCCCCGCCTTGCAGACACTTGCCAGAGCCTGTCCCGGCCATCCGGCATTGGCGATGATGCTATCGGCCAATTTATATCACTATATCGACCGGCTGTTATATATATGCGGGGATACCGAGCAGAGCGTTCGACGCATGGCACGTATCAAGGGGGTATGTGCCATAGCGGTAAAAGCCGGGTCAAGCTGGCAACGCGATGATAGCCCGGATTTATCCAGGACAATGAAGGTTCTGGACAGGGATCTTAAAACCGCCGCAGAATGGGCTGTCAGCTTGCGGTTATTATCCGTTCAGGAAGGTATGGCAGAAGAAGATGATAGCGTTTGATGATTTTTTAAAAGTGGATATTCGGGTCGGGCGTATTATCGAGGTAGAGGCTTTTCCGGAAGCCAGAAAACCTGCCTGGAAGTTAAAAATTGATTTTGGCAGCGAAATCGGGGTGAAGAAATCTTCTGCTCAAATTACCGATCTGTATACACAAGAGAGCTTGATAGGTCGACAAATCCTGGCCGTGGTTAATTTTCCGCCCCGCCAGATTGGCCCTTTTATGTCTGAGGTGCTAACCCTGGGCGTAAGCGATGAGGCCGGCGCGATTGTCCTGATTAAACCCGATAATGAAGTTAAAGAGGGCGCGCGCTTGCATTAGGCGCAGGTGTGAGCGGCACGCCCCTAGACAGGCAGCTGAATAATAATACGCAAACCACCCAGCGGGCTTTCATCCAGCGTAATTTCCCCGCCATGTCCCAAAATAATATCGCTAGCAATCGCCAGTCCCAGCCCTGTTCCGCCGGTAGAACGATTGCGCGATCCCTCCAGCCGGACAAAGGGGCGCAAGGCATCTGCCCGAAATTCAGGCTCAATGCCAGGCCCATCATCATCGATAAAAATAAAGATATTATCATTGCGGGTCTTTACCCGAATTTCTGCACGTTTGGCATAACGCATGGCATTGCCAATCAGATTGTCGAGCGCACGGCGCATCCCTTGCGGGCGCATGGCCAGAACGGGTATTGCGCTGTCTGGCGGGTCAAATGCGATACGGCCAGGGGTGCTACGTTCATATTGGCTGATAATCTGGCGCAGCAGATCCGGAATACTGCCTGTTTTGGCACTTTCCTCGCCTTCGCCTCTGGCAAAGGCCAGATAGCCATCGATCATTTGTTCCAGCTCTATGATATCTTCTTCCAGCGCGGCTGTTTCAGGATTTTTAGGTATTAGCGCCATTTGCAGACGCATACGGGTAAGGGGGGTGCGTAAATCATGGCTGACCCCGGCCAGCATCGCGGTACGCTCGGATATTTGGCGGTTAATGCGGTGGCGCATCGCCTGAAAAGCACGGCCAGCCAGGCGAACCTCTCTTGCGCCGGAAAGTTGCCAGGCATCTGTTTCACGCCCCAGCCCCAGCTGTCTTGCAGCATGGGCCAGCTGGCGAATAGGCCGGACTTGTGCGCGCATAAATACCAGCGCAATCGAAAATAGAATAATGGAAGTGCCGATTGTCCAGCCCAAAAATGTCCAGCCGGTAGAGCTGATAATGCGCTTGCGCCCTGCCAGAATATGCAAAACCCCGTTTGCCAGCTGGATATGAATAGCAATCTCATCCTCGCTATTATCCAAATCCAGAGAGAAGGGAAAATCAAGCCGCGAGCGCAATCTATCGGTCAGGGATAATTCAGCATAGCTTTCCGGGTCGGATTTCAGAGCCTCTGCGGACAGGATTTCTGATGGTGAAAAAGACAGATTGAAGCCGAAATATCGCCCGGCCATATTTTGCAGCTCTGGCAATTCCTCTTGTGTAAATTGGGCACCTGCCGTCGTTACCAGTAGCTGTATTTCCCCTGCCAGGCTGTTTGCCATTTGCCGTGTAACCGAATCCCAATGCCGTTCATAAAAAATAAAGACCGTCACAATTTGCACCAGAATCATCGGGATCAGTATGATGCCCAGCATTCTGCCGAAAAGAGTCTTTGGCATGTAATTTCGTAACTGCATAATGTCTCTGCTGCCATACGGCTTTAGATAATCACGTGGCGGATTATAGCGATATGTTAATCCAATTACCCCTGGCTACCATAACAATCCGGACAGGTTCAGGCAAAACCCTAATTTGTTCGCAATAGCCAGCCCTTGCCTCTGCTGGTTTGCAAATAAACCGGAAAGCGCGGGTCAGCCTCCAGCTTGGTGCGCAGACGGGCCACCGCCACATCAATAGACCGGCCTTTCATACGCCCGTTCAGCTGGACAGAAATATCGTCGCGCGATAGCACCTGATTAGGGGTGGCAGCAAAACAGCTTAATAAATCCTGCTCGGCGGTGGTGATATGCACACGCTGGCCAGCCTCGGTTAAAATATGGCTGTCACAATCAAAGGTGAAAGCACCAAATTTTACCAGTCCGGTTGCGGTTTGCTGTTCCTGCCTGTCCAAAATGCGCTGGATGCGTAAAATCAGCTCGCGCGGCTCAAACGGTTTGGCGATATAATCATCTGCCCCGACTTCCAGCCCGCCAATTCTGTCCTCTGTCTCATTCATAGCGGTTAAAAACAGTGCCGGAATAGAGGAATCCTTGCGGATATCGGCCAGCAATTCCAGCCCGGTTTCGCCCGGCATCATGACATCTATGACCAGCAAATCGAACTGCATATTTTTCAGGATGCTTCGGGCTTGTGCCGCACTTTCCGCCCCACTGACCAAAAAACCGCTTTCCTGCAGAAAACGGCTCAGCAAATCGCGTAAACGTGCATCATCATCAATTACCAGAATATGCGCAGCGTTATCATGCATCATTCAAATAAGTCCGGATAGCGGGCTTGCAGGGCAGCGCGTTCATCCTCATTGATCAAATTGGCCAGCACATCCTGAAAGCCGGCCACCGCTTCCCCGCCGCACGCACTAAAGGCAGCGGCAAATCTTTTACATTGCAAATCGGTTAGCCGCTCTTCGAGATCCTCCCCCCTATAGGTGAGGGATAACAGGCGCTGGCGTTTATCGCGCGCCCCCTGTTCCTGGCGAATATAGCCTTCTGCGACAAGATGCGAGAGGACGCGCGACAGGCTCTGTTTGGTGATTTTCAAAATGGTTAGCAGGTCGCTGACTGTCATATTGGGCTGCCGGCCAACAAAATAAATCACCCGGTGATGGGCGCGTCCCAGACCCAGCTCTGCCAGCACATCATCTGCCTCGCCGGTGAAGTCGCGATAGGCAAAAAACATCAGCTCAATGCCCCGGCGCAAATCCTGTTTGCGCAAATACAGACCCTTTTGCGGGCGCGCCGGAATTTTATTTGAAGGATTTATGTCAGCCATGTTGACCAATAATAATGATACTGCTAAAAAAATAAAGAATTTTGACGAAAATTATTCTAACCCCATGATTTTCGACAGATTGAAACAAATTCGCGCAATTCACCTTATCACAGTCCGGGGATTTGCGCCCACTTAAAACCTGTTTGGAGAGCGCGATGAGCCTAATTCCATTTGATGATCGTGATGGCTTTATCTGGATGGATGGAGAGATGGTGTCCTGGCGGGATGCCAAAACCCATACATTGACCCATGCCTTGCATTATGCCTCGCAGGTATTTGAAGGCGAGCGCGCTTATGGCGGTAATATCTTTAAATCCAGAGCCCATACGGAGCGTTTGCGGGCTTCCTGTCGCTATCTGGATTTTGACCTGCCTGTCAGTGATGCGGAAATGGATCGCTTGAAAGACGAGGTGTTGAAAGCCAATAATATTATCGATGGCTATGTACGGGCCTTTTGCTGGCGCGGGTCTGAAATGATGGCGATTTCTGCCCAGCAAACCAAAATTCATCTGGCGATCGCTGCCTGGCAATGGCCAAGCTATTTTGACCCGGAAACCAAGATGAAAGGCATTACGCTGGATGTTTCCAGCTGGCGCCGCCCATCGCCTGAATCTGCACCGGTTCATGCCAAGGCAGCCGGGCTGTATACCATCTGTACCCTGTCCAAGCATAATGCTGAAAAACACGGCTTTCAGGATTCGCTGATGCTGGATTATCGCGGCTATATTGCCGAAGCTACGGGGGCGAATGTGTTTTTCCTGATGGAAGATGGCAAGCTGCATACCCCGCTGGCAGATTGTTTCCTGAACGGCATCACCCGCCAAACCATTATTGAAATGGCAAAGGAAAAAGGCATAGAGGTGGTAGAGCGTCATATCGAGTTAAGCGAACTGGCCACTGTAAAGGAATGTTTCCTGACCGGTACCGCCGCCGAGGTAACCCCTGTTTCACAAATTGGTGATTATCATTTCACGCCGGATGCACTGACACGCGATTTTGTGCAAGGCTATTCTGATCTGGTCAATAACCACGCATAGGGATGTTGCCGCTTATGTGATAGCGGTAGGCAATTTTTATAGAGGCACGCTGTCTGGTGTGCCTTTATTTTTTGAAATGCGAATAGCTGGCCTGAAAATAGGCAAGCCCTGTTTGTATTGTCAAAATCGCGGAAATCCACAATAGAATAATGCCTGCCCCGTCCAGCCAGATAAATTGCGGGAAGGTTGGGACAGCTATCAGCAAGCCCAGCGCGGTCATCTGAATGGCGGTTTTCCATTTTGCCGCCAGCGATACAGGGACAACCACCTTTGCCCCGGCCAGATATTCGCGCAAGCCAGAGACCAGAAATTCGCGAAATAAAATAACAAGGGCAGGGACAAGAAACAGGACATCCCCGCCGCGCTGGGCAGCAAAGGCGATAAGACAGGCGGCTATCAACAGCTTGTCCGCGATAGGGTCGAGCATACGCCCCATAGAGGAGACAATATTCAGCCGCCGTGCCATCCAGCCATCCAGCCAGTCGCTAAAGCCGGCAAAACAAAACAGGCCAAGTGCCAATGCGCCCAGAAAAGCTGATGGCGGCTGCCATAAAATCGCGGCAACCACTGGTGCAAGAATAATGCGTATCAGCGTGATAACATTCGGCAGATTATTCAGCATAGCTATCGGGCTCATCTGGTTGTTGCAAGTCAGCGAAAAGGTAAATTTAACGCACATTAATACGCCTATGGTTTTGTTTTAATCGGGGTAAGCATTTGCGTCCAGTAAACAAACCGATAAAGGGCAGTCTATTTTTACCTTTATAAACCTAAAACAGGTTTTTTTGCCGGAATTTGCCGGAAATAAAAAAACGACAGGCGCCCGGGGGTTATGCGCCAGCCTGGTGAAACCAGTCATAGATGCGCCTTGCAATGGCTTCGGATATGCCTTCGACAGCGGCCAGATCGCGCACCCCGGCACGCGATACCGCCCGGGCAGAACCAAAATGGGTCAGCAAGGCTTTTTTGCGCCTTGCACCGATACCCGGAACATTATCCAGCGGCGAGCTCAGGGCTTGTTTTGTGCGTTTGGCACGATGGGTACCAATGGCAAAACGATGCGACTCGTCGCGCAGCCTCTGTAGGAAATGCATGGCCGGGCTGTCCATTGGCAGGGTAAAGCTGTCTTGTCCGCGTATATGAAATTGCTCTTTGCCTGCATTGCGATTCGGGCCTTTGGAAATGGCAACAATCGCAATATCGTCCAGCCCAAGCTCATCCATCACCTCATGCACGGCATTAAGCTGGCCGCGCCCGCCATCTATCAGTAACAGGTCTGGCCAGCTGGTAAGCTGGCGATCCGGGTCTTCTTTTAAGGCGCGTTCAAAACGGCGAAAAATCATTTGGCGCATCATGGCAAAATCATCCCCGTCGCTGGCCGCATATTTGCCCTCGGATTTCATATTAAATTTACGATAGGCCGATTTGATGAACCCCTCGCGGCCGGCCACCACCATCGCGCCGATAGCATGAGCGCCCTGAATGTGGGAATTATCATAAATCTCTATCCGTTCAGGGGGGGCTTCCAGACTAAAGGTTTCCGCTAACTGACCCAGCAGACGGATTTGCGAGGCTGAATCTGCCTGATGACGGGCCAGCGCCTCTTCGGCATTTTTCATCGCATTGGCCATCAGCTGGCGCCGGGTACCGCGCTGCGGCGTGCTGATCTCAATTTTGCGCTCTGCAATTCTGGACAAGGCATCTGCCAGCAATGCGGTTTGTGCCGGCTGGGCAGAAACCAGAATTTTCGCCGGTGGAATACGCTCATCATAAAATTGGCCAATAAAGGCAGCCAGCACATCGGCTGTCTCTGCCTCTGTCTCATGTTTGGGAAAATAGGCGGCATTGCCAAAATTGGTATCCGAGCGGATAAAGAAAATCTGCACGCAAGATTGCCCGCCTGAACGATGCAGGGCAATGATATCGGCATCGCCCAGCCCATCTGTATTGATATCCTGATTGGCCTGAATAGCGGTCAGGGCGCGAATACGGTTGCGCCAGATAGCAGCTGTTTCAAAATCCAGCTCATCGGATGCCTCTTGCATGGCTTTGGCATATTCGCGCTGAATGGCAGCGGACTGGCCAGATAAAAATTTCTGTGCGGCGGCGACCTGCTGGTCATAATCGGCCACACTGACCATGCCCACACAAGGGGCGGTACAGCGTTTAATCTGATATTGCAAACAGGGGCGCGAGCGGGCGTCATAATAGCTGTCACTGCAATTACGCAATAAAAAGGCACGCGAGAGCGAGGACAAGGTTCGGTTGACCGCCCCGGCAGAGGCAAAAGGGCCAAAATATTGCCCTTTGCGCTTTTGTGCGCCACGATGTTTGGTCATTTGCGGATAATCATGATCGCCGGTAATCAGGATATAGGCAAAGCTTTTGTCATCCTTGAGCAGAATATTAAAGCGCGGCCGGTACTGTTTAATCAGATTTGATTCCAGCAACAGGGCCTCTACTTCGGAATTGGTGACAGCGATTTCCAATTTTCGGGTCAGGGCAACCATCTGCATCAACCGATTGGATAATCTGTTGGGCTGGGTATAGCTGGTTACCCGCCTGGCCAGATGGCGTGCCTTGCCAACATATAAACAATTATCGGCTGCATCAAACATCCGATAGACACCTGGCTGATGCGGCAGGGTCTTTATTTTGGATTTTAAAAAGGCCAGCCCTTTGGCAAAATCCGGCTCAGCTGTCATTTCTGGCTTTTCATCCAGAACAGCATCTGCGAGGCTATCTTTTTTCATTTGGCCAGGGTTCATAAAAGTTAATCTGGTCTGTTTGCACCGCAGAAGCAAGAGGCAAGCTTTGGTTAGAACCTATATGACATCATCGCTTGCGCCGAATCATATTGGTGACTCGCAAAAATTTTTAAAAATTAAGGGAGATTTTTTATCCCCTCAGCCTGTGGATAAGCTTGTGTATTATTTTACCATTTAAGGCTATGAGGCGCAGAATACCGTAAGTTTTACAAAACTGCCTAATTCTTAGGCAAATAAAAAACATTCAATAAAAACAATAAATTACATAAAATCAATGGTTAATTTGTTCTTTTTTTTTACCATTTCCCGATGGATTGCCCGGATTATGGCAGATTAATGTCAGATGTGTACAACTATACGGTGCCTAACAGGCTCTCCAGGCTGAGGAAACACAGATAAAATCCAATAAAAACAAAACCCCATCTGGCAGTAAGTGGCTTGTCCCGATAACTGAAGACTAGCAGGATGAGCGATATGGCGAGCAGAAAAATCACCGGTAATAAAACCATCTGAAAATCGATTACAAGGCTGCCGGCCAGCCCGGCGCCGCCAAGGGCGATCAGTAAATTAAATAAATTCGATCCCATCACATTGCCAAGCGCGATATCATTTCTTTTATGCAAAATACTGGCGCCTACGGACATGATTTCCGGCAGGGACGTGCCAATTGCAATAATGGTCAGGCCGATAAAGGCCTCGCTCCAGCCAGATAGACGTGCCAGCTCTATCCCGCCTTCCACGAACAGATCCGCGCCAAAAACAAGGGCAAGAATACCGCCAATTGTATAAAAAAGCGCAATTTTCCAGGAACGTTTTTCGCCCGCATCATCCAGTGCCGGTTCTGTTTTCTGCCCTTTTAATATATGCATCAGATAGCCGATATAAAAGCTGATCAGGATAAGGCTGATACCAATCCCTATTGCGCCGGCATAGAGGCCAAAAAAGAGCACAACGAAAATAAAAATAGTTACCAGAAGCAGAAATTTTAAATCCCATCTGGTCAGATTGTCACTGGTGATGATGGGGGCGGCCAATGCGCCCATGCCCAGTACCAGCAGGCTGTTAGCCAGATTTGATCCCAGCACATTTCCCCATGCAATCGCCGGGCTGTTCTGTAATACCGCATTTACCGATACCAGTAATTCCGGGGCAGAGGTTCCGCCGGCGATGATGACAAAAGCGATGATACGTGCCGGGATGTTAAATCGTTCTGCCAGCCCGATTGTGCCGGGAATAAGGATGGCCCCGCCCCCTAAAAGCAATGCTAATCCGCAAAAAATTATAAACAGGCTGGTCAGCATACTATCGCGCCTTTTAACAGAGAAAAGCAGAGGCAAAATTGTGTGCAAAACTTAACGGCTTTATCTTCAAGGTTCAATGCGCATTTTGCGTATCGAGGTGAAAATAAGGAGAGACAGAGATGGAACATAATCCTGTTGTGTGGTTTGAAATCTATGTAGAGGATATGAAACGCGCCAAGGCCTTTTATGAAGAGCTGTTAGTTGTGCAGCTGGAAGAAGCGAAAATGGACGGGCTGGATATGTGGATATTCCCGCATGATATCAGCAAGACCGGGGCAACAGGCGCGTTGGTGCGCCATGAAATGCGTCCGCCCAATCTGCATGGCACGCTGGTCTATTTTTCTGTGCCGGATTGCGGGGAAAGACAAAGCTGGGCAGAGGCAAAAAACAGCACGGTTTATGTGCCAAAAACCGATATTGGCGAGCATGGATTTATCGCTATTATTGGTCATAGTGAGGGCAATAGTATCGGCCTGCATTCGATGGTTTGACAGGGCATGACATCTTTTTAACGCCGAAATGCCGGGAAAAAATGCTGGCCTAGCGAGGTGGCCGTCGCCCGGATGGCGGCTGGACAGGTGCGTCTATTTCTGCCTTGCTGGTGAAAGATTTTTTAAGGGTAGCAGGCATACCCGGTGCATCCAGGCCTAACTCTTTGGCCTCCAGCCGCTTAATCTCGTCACGCAGACGCGCTGCCTCTTCAAATTCCAGATTGGCGGCCGCTTCGCGCATCTTGCCTTCAAATTCGGCAATGATGGTTTTAATATCCTTGCCTACCAGTGTCTCGCCTGCTCCGGCCTTGACATTGACATGGTCAGCACGCTCATAAACAGAATTCAGAATATCGGCAATATCCTTTTTAATGGTTTGCGGGGTAATGCCATGGGCATCATTCCATTCCTGCTGTTTGGTGCGGCGGCGCTCGGTTTCATCTAGCGCATAGCGCATGGAATCGGTAATTCTATCGGCATAGAGAATGACCCGGCCTTCGGCATTTCGTGCCGCCCGGCCAATGGTCTGGATAAGCGAGGTGCGCGAGCGTAAATAGCCCTCCTTATCGGCGTCCAAAATCCCGACCAGCGCACATTCGGGAATATCCAGCCCCTCGCGCAACAGGTTAATCCCTATCAGCACATCAAACACCCCCAGCCGCAAATCGCGGATAATTTCAATCCGCTCCAGCGTGTCCACATCAGAATGGACATAGCGCACCTTAATGCCGGCTTCATGCATATATTCGGTGAGGGCTTCGGCCATTTTTTTGGTCAGGGTGGTGACCAGAACGCGGGTGCCGTTTTCGGCTGCCTCGCGGCATTCTGCGATAATATCATCCACTTGTGTTTCGGTTGGCCGGACAATACATACCGGGTCAATCAGGCCGGTCGGGCGGACGATTTGTTCGGTAAAGACCCCGCCGGTGCGTTCCAGCTCCCAATTGCCGGGCGTGGCGGATACATGAATGGTTTGCGGGCGGAACTGCTCCCACTCCTCAAATTTCAGCGGCCGGTTATCCAGACAGGAAGGCAGGCGAAACCCATATTCGGATAGCGTGGTTTTACGGGCAAAATCGCCCTTATACATCGCCCCGATTTGCGGGACGGTAACATGGCTTTCATCAATGATCAGCAATGCATTTTCCGGCAGATATTCAAACAAAGTCGGGGGCGGCTCGCCAGGGCCTCTGCCCGATAGATAGCGCGAATAATTTTCAATACCGTTACAGCTGCCGGTTGCCTCTATCATCTCCAGATCAAATTGGGTGCGCTGTTGCAAACGCTGGGCTTCCAGCAATTTGCCTGCAGCTTCAAATTCTGCCAGCCGGCCGGTTAGCTCTGTGCCAATCAGCTTGACCGCCTGTTGCAGGGTCGGGCGCGGGGTCACATAGTGGGAATTGGCAAAAATGGTAATTTTGTCCAGCTGCGTGGTTTTCTCGCCTGTCAGCGGATCAAATTCCCATATTTCTTCTATTTCATCGCCAAACAGGCTGACCCGCCAGGCCCGGTCTTCCAAATGGGCAGGAAAGATTTCAACATTATCGCCGCGCACGCGAAAGCTGCCGCGCACAAAATTCAGGTCATTGCGCCGATATTGCAATTCGGTCAGATTGCGCAGCAAGGTTTGCCGCTCTATCTCTTCTTCTCTGGCCAGACGCAGGGTCATGGTAGAATAGGTTTCCACTGACCCGATGCCATAGATACAGGACACCGAAGCGACAATGATGACATCATCGCGTTCCAAAAGGGCGCGGGTTGCCGAATGGCGCATCCTGTCTATCTGCTCGTTGATCGAGCTTTCCTTTTCGATATAGAGATCAGAGCGCGGCACATAGGCTTCCGGCTGATAATAATCATAGTAAGAGACAAAATATTCCACCGCATTATCGGGGAACAGGGCTTTCATCTCGCCATAAAGCTGGGCCGCCAGCGTTTTGTTTGGCGCCAGAATAAGAGCAGGGCGCCTGGCCTGTTCAATCACATGGGCAATGGTAAAGGTCTTGCCAGAGCCGGTCACGCCCAGCAGAACCTGATCGCGCTCGCCTTCTGCGATACCGGCCGATAGCTCGGTTATGGCGGTGGGCTGGTCGCCATTGGGCGCAAATTCCGACGACAGATGATAGTCGGCCGGCCGGGGTTGCCGGTCGATCAGGATGTTTTCGCGTTGAAGGATATCTGCAGAGCTGTCCATACCAGACAAGATAGTGCGGGTAAGACAAAATGGGAAGAGGGGGGAAGGGCGCAGCCCGGAGAGACCCTTTAAAGGGTCTTTCAGCATTCGGACAGGCCGGGACTTGCATCAGCGTGCGGCATTAACTGCCCGGCAAAAGGGGCTGGCGTTGAATGCGCTGGTAACAGAAGCGCTGACGGATTATCTGAATCGCCAGGAAAAATAGGCCAGGCTCTCCCCCCTTACATCCCCTCTTTACATACAGGGTCTGTCAGGCGTATTTTGGCAACTATAATGGGCGCGATATGGCCTGTTGTTTTTTATATCCTTTATACCCCCTGTTGTTTGCCGAGAGGAATATCATCATGCTTGCTACCCGTCTGGCGGCAATTAAGCCGTCCCCCACCATCGCTGTTTCCAATATGGCCGCTGAAATGAAAGCCGCTGGCAAGGATGTCATCGGGCTGGGCGCGGGCGAGCCGGATTTTGATACCCCCCAACATGTCAAGGAAGCCGCGATGCAGGCTATTCGCGATGGCAAAACCAAATATACCGCGGTGGATGGTATCGTTGAGCTGAAAGACGCGATTGTCGATAAATTCGCGCGGGAAAATAACATTACCTGTAGCCGCGATATGGTCACGGTGGGTACTGGCGGCAAGCAGATTCTGTATAACGCGCTGATGGCGACACTGGATGCCGGGGACGAGGTGTTAATTCCTGCCCCTTACTGGGTGTCCTATCCCGATATGGTGTTGCTGGCAGGCGGTACGCCGGTGACAGTGGCCTGTCCTGAACCGGACGGGTTCAAGCTGACCCCGGCCGCCCTGCAAGCAGCCATCACGCCAAAGACAAAATGGCTTATCCTGAACAGCCCGTCTAACCCCACAGGGGCGGCCTATACCGGCGATGATCTGCGCGCGCTGGCAGAGGTGCTGCGCGGCCATCCCCATGTGTATGTGATGGTCGATGATATGTATGAACATCTGGTCTATGACGGGTTTAAATTTGCCACAATGGCGGAAATTGCCCCGGATTTACAAGACCGGATTTTAACCATTAATGGCGTGTCCAAGGCCTATTGCATGACCGGCTGGCGTATTGGCTATGCTACCGGGCCAAAGGCGCTGATTAAGGCGATGGCCAAGATCCAGTCGCAATCCACCTCTAACCCCAATTCGATTGCCCAATGGGCGGCGGTTGCCGCACTGAACGGGCCGCTGGATTTTATGGCCGATAATCTGGTGCATTTTGCCGCCCGCCGCCAGCTGGTCACCTCCAGCCTGAACCAGATCGATGGCTTGCGCTGTTTTATCCCCGAAGGCGCGTTTTATGTCTATCCGTCCTGTGAGGGGCTGATCGGGCGCAAAACCCCGCAAGGCAAGGTCATCGAAAATGACAGCGATTTTGTCTCCTACCTGCTGGCCAGTCAGGGCGTGGCGGCGGTGCAGGGCGTGGCCTTTGGGCTGGAGCCCTATTTCCGCATTTCCTATGCCACCAGTACACAAGCGCTGGAAGATGCGATGGCCCGGATAGCCACAGCCTGTAACCAGCTGGGGTAGGGGGCTGGCTAGCGACCTCTCATTCAAAAACTGATTTCAAAAATAAAGCAAAGGCCGGTTTCATATCGAATCCGGTCTTGCCTTGTTTTAGCCGCAAAGCTGTGGAAAATTTTACCCTGACGATTATGTTACGGGTGAAAGAGGGGCAGGGGTCAGGCAGAAATATCACGCAAGAGCGGAGGCGATATATGTATATCAAGGCGCATAAAAGCTGGGCACTTCCAGAACATCTCGCAACAGATGAAGCCATCTATTTGAACCGCCGGCAATTGCTGGCAAAAATGGGCATGGCGGGGGCAGGGCTGGCCGCCAGCCAGCTGCCTTTTTCAGGCGCGATGGCAGCGCCCATAACCGGTTTTCCGGCTCCGCGCAATGACGCCTATCAGCTGGACCGGCCGCTGACAATGGAAGAAGAGGCCACCACCTATACCAATTTTTATGAATTTGGGTCGTCAAAAAATATCTGGCGCAAGGCACAAAAGCTGGTCACCGACCCCTGGATGGTCACCATAGACGGGCTGGTCGAAGAAGAAATGGTGCTGGATGCGGCCGATCTGATCAAAAAGATGGGCAGCCAGGAAGAGCGGCTTTATCGCCATCGCTGTGTAGAGGCCTGGGCCATGGCAGTTCCCTGGACCGGTATCGCTATGGCGGAATTGGTGCGGGTGGCCCAGCCAAAGCCGGAAGCTAAATTCATCCGCATGGAAACCTTTCATAACCCGTCTGTTGCCCCGGGTCAGAGGCAGAGCTGGTATCCCTGGCCCTATGTTGAAGGGGTGACTATCGAAGAGGCGATGAATGAGCTGGCCTTTATCGGCACGGGGATGTATGGCAAGGGGCTGGAGAAACAAAATGGCGCGCCCTTGCGCTGTGTTCTGCCGTGGAAATACGGGTTTAAGGGGATTAAATCTATCGTGAAATTCACCTTTACCGATGAACGTCCGGTCAGTTTCTGGGAGCAATTAGCCAGCAATGAATACGGGTTCTGGGCAAATGTAAATCCGGCCATAGACCATCCGCGCTGGTCGCAAGCCACCGAGCGAATGCTGGGCACGAATGAGCGCCTGCCAACCTTGCTCTATAATGGCTATGGCGAACAGGTCGCCAGCCTCTATCAGGATAAGGCGGGGCTGGGCGACAAGCTGTATCGCTAGGATCTATGGCTGGGGCTCTAGGTCTATTCCGGGTTTATCCCGAAAAAGGCGTGGACTTGCGCGGCAATTTTAGCGCGTTCATCCAGAATGGCCATTTTCTTTGGCAGGGCTGTTTTCCCGGATAAAATATCACCCAGCCGCAGGATATGCCCGCGCGTCTCCATCATCTGATGAAAGGCGGCGATGCGGCCGGTTTCTTGTGCCAGATGAATGGTCAGGACAGGCTTGCCAGTGATACAGGCCTCGCTGATCATATTGACTGAATCAGAGGTCACCGCCAGAATATCTGCCAGCCCCAATACGCCCGGATAGGGATTATCGCCCTTGCCATCCCATATTTGATGGGCGGTTGTGCCAAGCTGGTCAGAAAGACCCCGTAAATGGCGTTTGGGGGTGCGCCGTGAGGGCAGGATAATCAGACTGCCGCCTGTCTGTTTGACAAGAGAGGTAAGCTGGTCAGCCAGACGCAAAAACGCCTCTTTGCCAGCCTTGTAGCGGCGATTATTACCGCCAATCATCACCGCGATCACCGGTTTTTTCTGCTTTCTTACCTCGGCAGGCAGCTCAGATCCAGCTTCGGCTATCTCTTCTGGACTAAGGCGGTTAAGGGCGCCCATCGTTACCAGCAAATTATCGTGGAACTGGCGGCCCTCACGCTGGGCAACGGCAATGTGATCATGGGCAGGGGTGATGAGCAGATCAAAATAGCGCGGGGCGATATGCGGGTCTTGAATATGGATGGTGCGGGTCTGTCCGCGCGACAGGCGCTTTACCCCGATAGAAATGCCTGCCATACGCTTGCCACAGGTGATCAATAAATCTGGCCAGATTCCGGCTTTAAGCCAGTCTGGCTTGCGCCCCATGGTTAGCTGCCATCCGGGTATCGCGGCCAGTGTCGGGAACATTCGCAAGAGCGGTGTGGGGACAGCGCGGATATCCTCGCCATCTATATCCAGCGCCCGCAACAGCGCCAGGCACTGGCTGACCATCCCCATTGTGCCATCCGATATAACCCAGCATCGCCCCGGCCAGCCATCAAATGCCCGCCCTTCGGCATCCTGTTTTTCCAGCAAGCGCGAAATCAGGGGATTGAGCGGATCGTCCCGCACAATGCCGGGATGAAGTGGCGGCGTCTTGGAAGACGAAACAGGATGAGAGGAGGGGCGTTTACCAGTGGGCATGAGGCGAATACTCTATCAGAGAAAGACTTTAATCAATTATTTCATTTTTTTGTAATAATCTTGCTTTATTCCATGTAAAAATATGGTATCATTAATTTTCTTCACCATGATATAAGCTAAGGCCGATTTTTGGCAGTATAATTTTGGCCGGTATAATTTTTGGCCGGTATAAATTTTGGCGGTATAATTTTTGGTAGTATAAGAGATTATGTCTAAAAAGTTCAAACTTGATTCTGTTGATAAGCAAATTTTGCACGATCTGCAAGAAAATGGCCGAATGACCAATGTGGAATTGGCACAAAATGCCGGTATTTCTGCCCCGCCCTGCTTGCGGCGTGTAAGAGCGCTGGAAGATGCCCGTATCATTAAGGGCTATCATGCCGATATCGACCCCGAAGCGCTGGGCTATACGGTTACCATTTTTGCCTTTGTTGGCCTGACCAGCCAGGCGGAAACAGATTTACAGGAATTTGAAGCGCTGGTTAGCAGCTGGGACATGGTGCGCGAGTGTAATATGCTGATGGGGGAGACAG
This sequence comes from Alphaproteobacteria bacterium, assembly GCA_030835985.1. Taxonomy (GTDB): domain Bacteria; phylum Pseudomonadota; class Alphaproteobacteria; order Puniceispirillales; family Puniceispirillaceae; genus JADHLI01. The sequence goes on along the minus strand of JAURQT010000067.1, from coordinate 9,865 downwards.
ATTTTCTGTTGAAGATTGTCGCCCATGACTGGGATGATTTCCAGCGTTTTCTGACCACCAAGCTAACGCCTGCCCCCAATGTCAGCCATGTGAAAACAGCCCTTTCTATCCGCTCACGCAAGAACCTGCCAGGCGTGCCGATCGCCCTTTAGGGGCGGCAAGGAAACACGGGAATAGCCGGTGAAAATATATCTATAACAGCTCTGGCCTAGAGATCGGCATCGCTTATCAGGCTGATAGAGACAATCTCGTAAGGGTGGGGGCCGCGCGGCGTTTGCACTTCGACTGAATCCCCCTCTGTCTTGCCAATCAGCGCCCTGGCAATAGGCGAGGAGGTCGAGATCATATGACGCGAGATATCCGCCTCATAGGGCCCGACAATGATATAGGTAGACTCAGCATCTGTTTCTTCATCCGCGATAACCACTTTTGTGCCAAAGGTCACGGTCTTGCCGGTTAGCCGACTCATATCCACCACCTCGGCGCGGCTGGTTACATCTTCCAGCTCGGTGATGCGGCCTTCGATAAAGGATTGGCGCTCACGTGCGGCGTGATATTCGGCATTTTCCGAAAGATCGCCATGTTCACGGGCTTCGGCAATGGCGCGAATAACCGCTTGCCGTTCAACCGATTTTAAATTTGTCAGCTCTGCTTTGAGTTTATCAAGGCCAAGCTGGGTAAAGGGAATCTTTTCCATTATCAAACCTGTGTTTTTCATCCCTCATGTGGGGATCGGTCACATTTGTTTCAAGACTATCGTGAAAGGTTACGATAAATCAGGCCTGTTTGGCAAATAATCTTGAATGGATTTTACACCCAATTTGTCCTCTTTCATGCTTTTAATCGCGGCAACCGCAGCCCGGCTACCTGAAACAGTGGTGTAATATGGAATATTGTTTTTCAATGCCGTTTGACGCAGGGAAAAACTATCGCGGATAGCCGGCGCACCTTGCGCGGTATTCATGACCAGCGAAATCTGGTTGGACAGCATGGCATCTACCGCATGGGGCCGGCCTTCCATTACTTTATTAATGCGCTTGGCCGGCACACCGGCAGCGTTCAGCGCATCGGTTGTTCCGCCTGTGGCCAGAATTTCAAAACCCATCCCGGACAGCTCGCGGCAAATCGGAATAAAGGCCGCCTTATCAGCATCTTTAACCGAAATAAAGACACTGCCTTGCAGCGGCAGAACCGTACTGGCGGCCAGCTGGCTTTTTCCAAAGGCACGGCCAAAATCATTATCAATGCCCATCACCTCGCCCGTGGATTTCATCTCGGGGCCCAGGAAGACATCCACGCCCGGAAAGCGCGAGAAGGGAAAAACAGCTTCCTTAACCGCGACATGAGAGAGCGGGGCGGTCAGCATCTGAAAGTCGGCCAGCTTTGCGCCGGCCATCAGACGGGCAGCAATTTTTGCAACCGCATTGCCGGTGGCCTTGGCAACAAATGGCACGGTTCGGCTGCCTCTGGGGTTAACTTCCAACAGATAAACCAGTTCTTCTTTTACCGCAAACTGCACATTCATCAGGCCGACAACCTGCAAGGCATGGGCAAGGGCTTTTGTTTGTTCCTTAATGGTATCCAATACGGCCTCTGACAGGTTTTGCGGCGGCAAAATACAGGCACTATCCCCGGAATGGATGCCGGCTTCCTCGATATGTTCCATAATGCCGGCGATAAAGACTTCCCTGCCATCGCATAGCGCGTCCACATCTACCTCTACCGCATTTTCCAGAAACCGATCTATCAGAACAGGATTACTGCCCGAAACCACCACCGCATCGCGCATATAGCGTTCCAGATCGCTCATCTGATGCACCACTTCCATGGCGCGTCCGCCCAGCACATAAGAGGGGCGAATAACCACTGGCAGACCAACTTTTTCGGTAATGGCTCTGGCTTCTTCAACAGAATGGGCAATCCCGTTTTCCGGCTGTTTCAGTTTCAGCTTTTGCAGCAGCAACTGGAAACGTTCCCTGTCTTCGGCCAGATCAATCGCATCCGGACTTGTGCCAAGGATAGGAAAGCCGGCCGCTTCAACCGCCGCAGCGATTTTCAGAGGAGTTTGCCCGCCAAGCTGAACAATCACCCCTTTCAGAGTGCCTTCCTGAGACTCGCGATGCAGAACAGAGATCACATCTTCCTGGGTCAGCGGCTCAAAATACAGGCGGTCAGAGGTGTCATAATCTGTGGAAACCGTCTCCGGATTACAATTGATCATGATGGTCTCAAACCCGGCATCTGACAGGGCATAACAGGCATGCACACAGCAATAATCAAATTCAATACCCTGACCGATACGGTTTGGCCCGCCCCCCAGAATGACTATTTTTTCCCGGCTTGTCGGCGCAGATTCGCATATTGCGCCGGCTTTATTTTCAAAAGTGGAATACAGATAGGCAGTGTCTGAGGCAAATTCGGCGGCGCAGGTGTCAATGCGCTTGTAAATAGGGGTGATGCCCAATTGAAGACGTGCGGCCGAGATTTCTGCTTCGGTTCTATTGCATAATTCGGCGATGCGGCTGTCACTAAAGCCAAGTGCCTTGATCTTGTGGAAGGTATCCTTGTCGTCTGGCAGGCCTGTTTCATGCAGATAGGCTTCTGCACTGATGATATCGGCAATCTGGTTTAAAAACCATTTATCCCAATAGGTCGTCTGGTGAATTTCCTCTACGGACATACCCATCCGCATTGCCTGGGCTATCCGCAGAATACGATCAGGTGTCTGGCCGGAAATCCAGCCCTTCAATGTATTGATAAGGTCTTCGCCTTCGGCTTCCGGTGCGGGAATTGGGCTGAGGCCATTTAGGCCTGTTTCAAGAGAGCGCAGTGCCTTTTGCAGGCTTTCTGCAAAGCTGCGACCCACCGCCATCGCTTCGCCAACCGATTTCATCGAGGTGGATAATTCTGCTACCGCGCCCGGGAATTTCTCAAAAGTGAACCGCGGAATTTTGGTCACAATATAATCGATGGTCGGCTCAAAGCTGGCAGGGGTAACCCCGGTAATATCGTTATCCAGCTCGTCCAGCCGATAGCCGACCGCCAGTTTGGCGGCAATTTTTGCAATCGGAAAACCTGTTGCCTTGGAAGCCAGAGCTGATGAGCGCGATACGCGCGGGTTCATCTCGATAACAATGATACGGCCATCCTCGGGGCTGACCGAAAATTGCACATTCGAGCCGCCTGTATCCACGCCAATCTCGCGCAGCACTGCAATAGAGGCATCGCGCAAGGCCTGATATTCCTTGTCTGTCAGGGTAAGGGCAGGGGCAACGGTGATAGAATCGCCCGTATGCACGCCCATCGGATCGACATTTTCAATCGAACAGATGATGATGCAATTATCGGCATGATCGCGCACCACCTCCATCTCATATTCTTTCCAGCCCAGAAGCGATTCTTCAATAAGGATTTCCGAGACAGGCGACAGGCGCAGGCCATCGCGCACGATATTTTCAAATTCCTCTGAATTATAGGCTACCCCGCCCCCTTCGCCGCCAAGGGTAAAAGAGGGGCGAATAATCGTTGGCAGGCCAACAATTTCCAGTGCCGCCATCGCATCATCAAAATTATTGACCGTGCGCGAGCGGGCTGATTCCAGGCCGATAGAATCCATTGCCTTGCGGAACAGGGCGCGGTCTTCAGCCTTGTTAATCGCATCCGGTTTTGCGCCTATCAGCTCGACATTAAATTTATCCAGCACCCCATTTTGATGCAAGGCCAGTGCAGTATTTAGTGCGGTTTGCCCACCCATGGTTGGCAACAGGGCATCGGGACGTTCCTTTTCAATGATACGGGCAACAATTTCCGGGGTAATAGGCTCGATATAGGTGGCATCGGCCATATCGGGATCGGTCATAATGGTGGCCGGGTTCGAATTGACCAGAATAATGCGATACCCTTCCTCGCGAAGGGCTTTACAGGCCTGCGCCCCGGAATAGTCAAATTCACACGCTTGTCCGATAATAATCGGGCCTGCACCAATAATCATAATCGAGGAAATATCATCGCGACGGGGCATTTTGGCTACCTGATGCTGGGGTTAAAAGAAAAGAAAATGCAGTAAATAACGGGCTTATCCCTTATGCAGTTTTTTTAAGCATTATTTGCCTTCATCATTTCAACAAAGCGCTGGAATAAATGGCGGCTATCATGCGGGCCGGGCGAAGATTCGGGGTGATACTGGACACAAAAGACCGGCTTGTCTTTATGCCGCAACCCTTCGACAGACCCGTCAAATAACGAGATATGGGTGATTTCAACATTTTCCGGCAAGCTGCCGGGATCAACGCAAAAGCCGTGATTCTGGCTGGTGATTTCAATTTGGCCAGTAGTCAGGTCGCGCACCGGATGGTTGGCCCCGCGATGGCCGCGTGCCATTTTGCTGGTGCTGCCCCCCATCGCCAGAGCCAATAGCTGATGGCCAATACAAATCCCGAAAATCGGCACATTGCTATCGATCAGCTTTTTGATTTCAGGGACAGCAAATTCAGCCGTTGCGGCCGGATCGCCAGGCCCATTGGCCAGAAAAATACCATCGGGTTGGCGTGCCAGAATATCATCAGCACTGGCACTGGCCGATACCACATCCACAACACATCCTGCATCTACCAGACAGCGCAGGATATTTTGCTTGCAGCCAAAATCCATTGCCACAACGCGCAAGCCTTGCTTGCGGTCAGGCGCGCTGTTTTTTTCAAGATCAAAACTGCCTGTTGACCAGGTGAAATCTTTTTTTGTCGAGACCACACTTGCCAAATCCATCCCTTTGAGGCCAGGCCAGTCTGCTATAAGTTTTTGCAAGGCTGGCAGGTCAAACTGGCCATCAGCGCGGTGGCATAAAACGCCCTTTGGCGCGCCCTTATCGCGGATGGTGCGGGTCAAGGCTCTGGTATCAATGCCGGAAATACCGGGCAGATTATGCTGTGCCAGCCAGCTATGCAGATGGCTGTCCTGGCGCCAATTGGAAGGCGGGGTCACATCATTGCGTACAATCATCCCAAGGGCAGCTGGCCGGAGGGTTTCCACATCATCGCCATTTGTGCCGGTATTGCCAATATGGGGAAAGGTAAAGGTGATAATCTGTCCGGCATAGGACGGGTCGGTCATAATTTCCTGATAGCCGGTCATCGAGGTGTTAAAGCAAATCTCGCCAACATTCGTTGTTTCCGCCCCAAAGCCCATCCCATAAAAGGCCGTGCCATCTTCAAGTAACAATATTGCCGTTGCGGCGCTGGGAGGAGAAAAAGGGGTCAGGGTTTTCACATCATAAACAGCGTCAGGCATAAGGCAATTTTCCTGTCTGAACCTAGAGATTATCGTTTGATTGTTCAGATGAACGCGGCCGGGCATGATAAAAAGGGCCATGATAAAAAGAGCCGTGACCCTGTCAACCATCGAAATCCGGTCAACCGAACAAAATTGCCATTGTCTACTCTAGCTGGGATGGTAAGGTCAAGTCTTGTCTTGCATGAAAGAGCCTTCTGGCGTAGAAGAATGCCTCAATCCCTTCAGAAAGCGTAAATATGTTTTTTATAAACGGCTTTTTGACAGAGAAGGTATCGCTTTTCACGTAAAACATTAGAGAGGCAAAATTGCATGCGTGAACGAATCGCTCAGGCAATGAAAGATGCTTTGAAATCAAAGGATCAGCCAGCATTATCAACCATCCGGCTTATTTCGGCAGCGCTGAAAGACCGGGATATCGCTGCCCGTTCGGACAATAATCATGATGGTATTTCAGATGATGAAATATTGTCCATGTTGCAAACCATGATTAAGCAGCGCAACGAATCAGCCAAAATCTATGAAGATGGCGGGCGCCCGGAACTGGCAGAAGCAGAACGTGCCGAGATTGTGCTTATTCAGCAATTCCTGCCAGAACAGCTAAGTGCCGAGGATGTTGAAAAGGCCATCCAGGAGGCGGTCGCCCAGACAGGGGCAGCTTCTGTTAAGGATATGGGCAAGGTAATGGCACATTTAAAAAGTCAATATGCCGGCCAAATGGATTTTTCGGCGGCCAGCCAGATGGTAAAATCCGCCCTGTTAGGGTAGTCTGATATTCACCAGAATTGATTGATGGCAGAACAGATCTATCGGCTCTGTTTTGGCAAGCTAAAGGGCATATACATATAAATTGGCAGTTCCGTCTGAATTTATCGAAGAGTTGCGCGCGCGTACAACCTTGTCTGATCTGATAGGCAAGCGGGTCAAGCTGGTGCCAAAGGGCGGGCGGCTGGCCGGGTTATGCCCGTTTCATTCTGAAAAAACCCCGTCTTTCTATGTCAATGACGGGGATGGATTTTATCATTGTTTTGGGTGCGGTGTTTCAGGCGATGCTATTTCTTTCCTGCGCGAAAGCGACGGGATGGAATTTATGGAAGCGGTGCGCTTTCTGGCCGAGATGGCAGGCATGGCGGTTCCCAATAGCGCGCCGGTCGATAGCCAGAAGGCAGAACAGCGCAAACAGGCCATAGATGCGCTGGAATATGCGGCCCAATTTTATCAGGCAAATCTTTCCGGGCCAGTGGGGACAACCGCAGCTGGCTATATCGCATCGCGCGGGCTGGACGCGAATATCGTCGCTCAGTTTATGCTGGGCTATGCCCCGCGTTCCGGCCTTTATGCCAGCCTGCAACAACGCAAATTTCCAAAAGAGCTGATCCTGGAGGCTGGCCTTGCCGGCATTTCCGAGCGCGATGGCCAGATTTATGATTATTTTCGTGACCGGGTGATGTTTCCTATCCAGAACAGGCAAGGCAGAGTAATCGCTTTCGGGGCGCGCGCCCTTGGTGATGCCCAGCCAAAATACCTAAACTCGCCAGAAGGCCCGACTTTTTCGAAAAAGGCTGTCTTGTATGGCTGGACGCAAGCCCGCGCCCTATTGCGGCAAGGCCTGCCCTTGCTGGTGGTCGAGGGCTATATGGATGTTATCGCGGTATCGGCCAGCGGTGTAGCGGCCGCCCTGGCCCCGCTTGGTACTGCCCTTACCGAACAGCAAATCCAGCTGGTATGGAAGCTGCACCCTGAACCGATAGTATGTTTTGATGGCGATCAGGCCGGGCAGAAAGCTGCCACCCGGGCGATAGAGCGTGTCCTGCCCCTGCTGGAGCCGGGAAAAACCGTGCGTATTGCCAGCCTGCCAGCGGGTCAGGATCCCGATGATATTCTGAAAACAGAAGGGGCAGATGGCTTGCGCCGAATAGTGGCCGCAGCCAGTGGTATTCTGGATAGTTTATGGCAGCGCAAATTCAGTGAATATAAATTAGAGGACGCGCGTACCCAGCCAGGCGCACGTGCCGCTTTCTGGGTAGATATTCGCCAGATGGTGCGCTCTATCAGCCATAACCAGACCCGAACCGCCTATCTGGATGATGTGGAATTTCGCATTGGTGCGATGCGTGCCGGCCTAAAAGGGTCAGCCGCACAAGGGGGCAGCTATACAGCCGGACAGATGGTGCGCCCCAGACGCCCGAAAACAGGTTTACGGGTTCAATATCAGGCCGCATTGGCATTGCTGGTCAGGTTTCCGGAACTATTTTCAGATTATGCCGAAGAGCTGGCGATGATGGAATTTGAAGATTCAGAGCTGGAAGCGGTAAAAAAACATATAATTGACCTGCTTATTGCAACGCCAGACCTTGACGAAGCGGCTCTTCGGTATCATTTAGAGGCATTGGGGTCTGATACCATGCTGGATGAGCTGTATGGCGGTGATATGACCGCTCGGCTGGGCGCGATTTTTAACGCCGACAGGTCAGACTGGACAGCAACAAAAGCAAAAGACATTTTACGCGAGATAATGGATCGTTTATTGCACAAAACCAGACGTTCTGCTTTGTTAAACAGAAACCGTCTCTGAGTGGCAAAGATAGGGCCTGTTGGGGGATAATCAAATATGGCGCGCAAACCTGCAAAAAAAGCAAATGTTGAGGCTCAGGAGCAGAATAATGATGCCCCTATCCTGGATACCAAAAATACCGCTGTCAAAGCCCTGATTAAAAAAGGCAAGGAGCGCGGGTTTGTTACCCATGACGAGCTGAATGCCGCCCTGCCACAGGGCGAGCTAACCTCTGAGCAAATCGAGGATGTGATGGCCTCGCTCAGCGATATGGGCGTGAACGTTGTAGAAGCCGCAGAAGATGTGGATAAGGAGAGTGACGAGGATAGTGCGGATAGTCAGCCCTCTGGCAATCTGTCTGATGGCGAGGTAAGCGGGTCGGATGACCCGGTGCGTATGTATTTGCGCGAAATGGGATCGGTTGAATTGCTGTCCCGTGAAGGCGAGATTGCGATTGCCAAGCGCATCGAGGCAGGCCGCGAGATGATGATTGGCGGGATTTGCGAGTCACCCCTGACTATCCGTGCCTTGCTGACCTGGGCCCAGCAGGTACGCGAATTTGCCGTGCCCTTGCGCGATATCATCGATCTGGATCTGACCTATATTCGGCTGAATGGCGCCCCTATTGAGGATAATAGCGGTATTCCGGGCGGGGCAGGGGCGCTGGGCGCAAATGCCGAGGATAGCGATGAGGAAGATGACCTGAAAGATGATGACGATTCTGATGAGAATGAAGATGGCAAAGATGATAGCGATAGCGAGGATGAGGGCGATGATCTGACCCTGTCGCTGGCCGCGATGGAAGAAGTTGTGTTTGATGATGTGATGGCACAGTTCAAAAAAATCGAAAAGCTGTTTGGCAAATATGTTGTTCTGCAAGACAAAAAGGTGGCCTCTGCCCAAAAGGGCAAAGAGCTGATCGCTGTCAGGGAAGCCGAGCTGGGCGAGATGAAAATCGCGCTGGTCGAGGAAATGCAATCCGTGTATCTGCACGCAAACCGGCTGGAAAGCCTGAACCAGCAGCTGTCGGATCTGAACCGGCATATGACCTCGATTGACGGGGCCATGCTGCGGATGGCACAGGAATGCAATGTGCCGCGCGATCAGTTTATCGCCGCCTGGTTCGGCCATGAAACCGAAGCCAGCTGGCCGGCCGATGAATATAAAACCAAAGCCTGGCAAAAACTGCGCACCGATAACAAGGCCGAGATCAAGGATAATATCAAGAAAATGCAGCTGGTCGCCGATGATGTCGGGCTGACCATTACCGAAATGCGCTATGTGGTGCAAACTATCCAGCGTGGCCAGCGCGAAGCCGCCCGTGCAAAAAAAGAGATGGTCGAAGCCAATCTGCGGCTGGTGATCTCTATTGCCAAGAAATATACCAATCGCGGCCTGCAATTCCTGGATCTGATTCAGGAAGGCAATATCGGGCTGATGAAGGCTGTAAAACGCTTCGACCCGGACGTCGGGGTAAGGCTGGTTTCTTTCGCTGTGCATTGGGTTCGGGCTGAAATGCATGAATTTATCCTGCGCAACTGGCGAATAGTTAAGGTCGCCACAACGAAGTCTCAGCGTAAACTTTTCTTTAACCTTCGCTCTGCGAAAAAACGTCTGGGCTGGCTCAATCAGGAAGAAGTTAATGCGGTTGCTGAGGACCTCGGTGTGACTGCTGCTGACGTACTCAAAATGGAACAGCGACTGAGTGCCCATGACGCGTCTTTCGATGGTCCTTTGAGCGATGATTCTGAATCTGACAGCTTCGCGCCTGCCGGCTATCTGGAAAACTCGAGCCCGGACCCCGAGCAGAGTGCTGAAACCCAGCAGACAGAGGAACTGGAAAAACAGGGTCTGTACACAGCTCTCGAAAAACTCGATGAGCGCAGTCAGAACATCATTAAAAGCCGATGGTTGGCAGAGAAGAAAGCGACATTGCATGAACTGGCAGCCGAATACGGCGTATCAGCAGAGCGCATCCGGCAGCTAGAGCAAAATGCGATGAAGAAAATGAAGCTGGCGTTCTCT
>JAURQT010000066.1 GCA_030835985.1 Alphaproteobacteria bacterium | reverse complement strand
CGGGGATGTTCAGTCTGATACAGAGGCACAGGGCTTTGGCTCGCTCGGCCTGATGACATCTGTTCTGATGACACCTGATGGCAAGACAGTGGAAGCAGAAGCCGCACATGGCACGGTGACCCGCCAGTATCGCCAGCATCAGCAAGGCAAGGAAACCTCCACCAACCCGATTGCCTCTATCTTTGCCTGGACACGCGGGCTGAGCTATCGGGCAAAATTCGACAACACCCCGGAAGTGGCCGAATTTGCCGAAACATTGGAGCGGGTCTGTATCGAAACCGTTGAAAAAGGCCAGATGACCAAGGATTTGGCACTGCTGATAAGCAGCGACCAGCCCTATCTGACAACCGATGGCTTCCTGGATGCGATTGATGTTAATCTGCAACAGGTGATGGGCAAATAAAGGGCAAAATGAACGCCTGTTTAAAAAAAGCATTTTTATAAAAAGGCCAGCCTTAAAATATATAGCTGGCCTTTATTTATTCAGGGGTTTTCAAGAGGTTTTTTCCTCAGGATTTCAGCGCATCACGTACCGCTGAAATCGCCGCCTCTGCCTTATCCCCATTAGGGCCGCCAGCTTGTGCCATATCTGCACGCCCGCCGCCGCCACTGCCGCCAACCGCCTGTGCGGCCGCCTTTACCAGTGTCACCGCATCATAATTTGCGGCCAAATCATCACTGAGCGATACCACGATAGAGGCTTTGCCCTCAAAATCCGAAACCAGACAAATAACGCTATTGGCTGCCCCTTGCCGGAAATTATCGGCCATCGGCTTTAGATCGCGCGGCGGTGTATCGCCCAGAACCTTGCCAATAAATGAAATATTTCCGATGGTTTCGGCCTGACTTTCTGTCCCGCCCCCGGTTGCCAGCTTTTGGCGAAGGCTGGTAATTTCCTTTTCCATGCGCTTGCGATCCTCCAGCAACTGGTTGACCCGCTCGCTGGCCTGCTCAGAGGATGTTTTTAGCTGATCAGCGATATCGCAAAGCATAGTATTACGCCCGGCAAGCCAGTTTAACCCGCTTTCATGGGCTGTGGCCTCAATCCGGCGCACCCCGCCTGCCACCGCACTTTCCGATACAATTTTCAACAGCGCAATATCGCCTGTCTGCTGAACATGGGTGCCGCCACATAATTCAACCGACCAGGCGGCCTTTTCCGCGCCATCGCCAGGCGCACCGCCCATAGAGACCACACGCACCTCATCGCCATATTTCTCGCCAAACAGTGCCAGCGCGCCTTCGGCTGTGGCTTCATCCGGGGTCATGATACGGGTCACAACCTGGCTATTTGCCCGGATGCGGCTATTTACGATAGCTTCTACCTGTTGCAGCTCATTTTCGTTCATGGCCTGCGGGTGGGAGAAGTCAAATCGTAGCCGCTCTGGCGAGACAAGAGAGCCTTTTTGCGCGACATGTGCGCCCAACACCTCGCGCAATGCCTCATGCAAAAGATGGGTCGCGCTATGATGGGCACGCAAGCTCTCGCGTCTGGCAGCATCCACTTGCAAACTTACAGATTGCTGCGGGGCAAGCTGGCCTTTTTCTATTTCGACATGGTGGATAAACAGGCCGGCTGTTTTGGTAGTATTGGTAATGCGCCCCTGCCCGTCGTTCCATAGCAGCAGACCTGTATCGCCGACCTGGCCACCTGCCTCCCCGTAAAAGGGCGTTTGGTTAGTGGTCAGCTGAACAATATCGCCCGCGCTCGCGCTTTCACAAATTTTATCCTCCCGGATAAGGGTGGTCACCACCGCCTCTGCACTCAGCCGGGTATAGCCCAAAAATTCGGTTGGCCCATGCTGGTCAGCCAGCTCCAGATACAGCTTGCTATCTGCCTTGCTGCCAGACCCTGTCCAGGCTTGCCTTGCGGCCTGTTTCTGGGCATCCATTGCCGCCTCAAATCCTGTAACATCCACAGACCAGCCATAGCCGCGCATGAAATCCTCGGTTAAATCAAGCGGAAAGCCATAGGTATCATACAGCTTAAAGGCTGTCTGGCCATCCAGTGTGCCAACAGACGCCTTGCCTTCAATTTCGGCATGCAGGATTTTCAGCCCCCGTGCCAGCGCATCCTTAAAGCGCGTTTCTTCCAGCTTCAGGGTTTCGGTTATCAGCGCATCGGCGCGCACCAATTCCGGATAATGGCCGCCCATCTCGCGCACCAGTGCCGGTACCAGGCGATACATGACCGGCTCTGCACAGCCAATCTGGTGAAGATGGCGCATCGCCCGGCGCATAATCCGGCGCAATACATATCCCCGCCCTTCATTGGATGGCAACACGCCATCGGCAATTAAAAAACCGGCCGAACGCAGATGGTCAGCTACCACCCGGTGCGAGACATTATGCGCCCCGTCGGCATCGGTACTGGACACATCTGCCGAGGCTTCGATAAGCGCGCGCATCAGATCAATATCATAATTATCATGCTTGCCTTGCAAAACCGCGGCGATACGCTCCAGCCCCATGCCGGTATCAATAGAAGGGCGCGGCAAATCCAGCCGTTCGGTCTCGGTCTGTTCATACTGCATAAAGACCAAATTCCAAATCTCGATAAAGCGATCCCCATCTTCATCCGGTGAGCCAGGAGGCCCGCCTGGAATATGGTCGCCATGATCATAAAAAATTTCAGAGCAGGGCCCGCATGGCCCGGTATTGCCCATTGACCAGAAATTATCCGACGTGGAAATGCGAATAATCCTGTCATCGCTCAAGCCGGCAATTTTGCGCCAGAGGCCGGCCGCTTCCTCATCTTCTGAATAGACAGTTACCAGCAGCTTATCCCTGGCCAGGCCAAAATCAGAGGTGATCAGCTGCCATGCCTGTTCAATCGCAACGTCCTTGAAATAATCGCCAAAACTGAAATTGCCCAGCATTTCAAAAAAGGTGTGGTGGCGTGCGGTATAACCAACATTTTCCAAATCATTATGCTTGCCGCCAGCACGCACACATTTTTGCGAGGTCGATGCCCGGCTATAGGGGCGGTGTTCCAGCCCGGTAAACACATTTTTGAACTGTACCATGCCGGAATTGGCAAACATCAAGGTCGGATCATTTTGCGGCACAAGCGGGCTGGAGGCGACAATTTCATGATCGCGGCTGGCAAAAAAATTCAGGAATTGACTGCGAATATCGCTCACACTTGACATGGGTAAACCCTTAATTTGATGTAACAGCGCCAAAGAACGCTAAAAACAGGTTAAAAGCGTTGTTCAGAAATAGCCTAAATTGCCGCGCGGAACAAGGCTGTCATGCCTATCTTTCCTATATCGCCATCAGAAACCCTGATACACCATAATAGCCGGATGGCGACAGGATAAAAAAGCCCATAAAAAACGGCGCGGATACTGTCATAGGCATCCGCGCCGATATTCTGTTGCCGATATTCTGTTGCCGATATAAATCCCCGCGACTGACCAGAACCCGGTGAAGCCAGGCTTTTTTCTAGCTCCGGCCGACGCGTATAAGCTGAATTTGCCTATTCGGTGACGGTATCTTCTTCATCTGCAAGGCTTTCATCCATCATTTTTTCTTGTACCAGCCCGGCATTCTGGCGAATAGCTGCTTCCAGCCCGGCGGCCATTTCAGGATGTTCACGCAGGAAGTTTTTGGCATTCTCGCGCCCCTGACCAATACGCTGATCGCCATAGGAGAACCAGGAACCCGACTTTTCTACCAGCCCGGCCGCTGCCCCCAAATCCAGCAATTCGCCCAGCTTGGAAATCCCCTCCCCATACATGATATCAAATTCAACGGTACGGAACGGGGCGGCCACCTTGTTTTTCACCACCTTGACGCGGGTCTGGTTACCGACCACATCCTCTTTATCCTTAATCGCGCCAATACGGCGAATATCCAGCCGCACAGAGGCATAGAATTTCAGCGCATTACCGCCTGTTGTGGTTTCCGGATTACCAAACATCACCCCGATTTTCAGACGGATTTGGTTGATGAAAATCACCAGACAGTTTGACCGCGCAATCGAGGATGTCAGCTTGCGCAATGCCTGGCTCATCAAGCGGGCATGCAGGCCAACATGATGGTCGCCCATCTCGCCTTCCAGCTCGGCACGTGGCACCAGGGCGGCAACCGAATCAACCACCAGCACATCGATTGCCCCGGAACGCACCAGCGTATCGGCAATTTCCAATGCCTGTTCGCCCGCATCCGGCTGGGAAATCAAAAGCTCATCTAGGTTAACACCCAATTTACGCGCATAGGTCGGGTCGAGCGCATGTTCAGCATCCACAAAGGCACAATTCCCGCCCTTTGCCTGCGCTTCGGCTACCGCATGCAATGCCAGCGTTGTTTTACCAGAGGATTCCGGCCCGTAAATTTCGACAATCCGCCCTTTTGGAAAGCCGCCAATACCAAGGGCGATATCCAGCCCGAGCGAGCCGGTAGAAATAGCCTGAATATCGACCACACTGTCGCGCTGACCCAGCTTCATGACAGAGCCTTTGCCAAAGGCTTTTTCTATCTGGCCAATCGCCGCATCCAGTGCCTTGCTTTTATCATTTTCGTTCATTTTAAAATCCACGAGTTCTGCTGACATCTCAAGAAGCCTCCATCTTGCATAGTCTGAACCGCCTGTCCATAACCGGCTGGTTCTGGTGAAATTTTTTTCCCTTAAAACTATCAGATTATCAGCATGTTCTATTTTTGTTCTGTTTGCAAGAATTTATTCTGCTTTTGTTCTCATTTTTATTTAAACGTTTCAATTT
>JAURQT010000065.1 GCA_030835985.1 Alphaproteobacteria bacterium | reverse complement strand
GCCGCGCTTGGCGGGCTGGCAGGGGTGCTGGTATCGATGGCGCCGGTATATGCTGGCTGGCAGGCAGGCGGGATAGAATTAGTACTTGGCGGCCTTGTGATTATGCTGACCATTGTGCTGGCTATCTTTATTGCCAGCCGCACCAGACATTTAGGGCGCTGGCGGTTCTGGCTGATTGTCGGGGTCAGCCTGGGCGGCTATTTTTTGTTGCGGATGCTGGTTGACCCGGCGATTGCGGCGATTGAATCTATCAATCCGGCCAAGGCAGGGCATATTGGCGGGCTGGGCTTGCCTATTTTAGTATCCTGGGTTGTGGGCGGTATTTTTGCCGCAGGGGCAGCTTATGTCATTGGCAAGGCCTCGCTTGGTTTGCGCTCGGATTATCTGGCCATTGCCACTTTGGGCATTTCTGAAATTGTTGTTTATGTGCTGAAAAATGAAGATTGGTTGGCGCGGGGGGTCAAAAATGTCAATGGCCTGCCCCGCCCTGTCCCTTATGAGGTGGATTTGCAAGTCACGCCATGGGTGCTGGATATCGCAGCAAGGCTGGGAACAGATGTCGCAGAATTATCCTCTATCATCGTCAAGCTGTGCTATGCGGCCCTGTTTATCGCTGTATTGGCGATATTATTCTGGCTGTTTGAAACCGCCTTGCGCTCTCCGTGGGGGCGGATGATGCGTGCTATCCGCGATAATGAAGTGGCGGCAAATGCGATGGGCAAGCACGTCACAGCCAAGCATTTACAGGTATTTGTTCTCGGCTCTGCGGTTATCGGGGTGGCCGGGGCAATGCTGACTACACTGGACGGGCAATTTACCCCGGCTTCCTATCTGCCGCTTCGCTTTACTTTTTTGATCTGGATCATGGTGATTGTGGGCGGGTCTGGCAATAATTTTGGCTCTGTGCTGGGCGGCTTTGTTATCTGGTTTTTCTGGGTAGAGAGCGAGCCGCTTGGCCTGTGGCTGATGGATGTCATCACCCTGCCTCTGGATGCGGGCAATCCGCTGAAAACACATTTACTGGAATCAGCGGCGCATATGCGGCTGATGACGATGGGGTTATTAATGTTATTGATGCTGCGCTTTGCCCCCGAAGGGCTTATCCCGGAAATAAAAAGATAACCCTGCTATCACGAAAAAAGGAGATAGATGATGGCCAATGCGAATAGAGATAAATCGGTTGGGTTTATTGGTCTGGGCAATGTCGGGGCAAAACTGGCGGGATCGCTTTTGCGAAACGGGGCAGATTTAACGGTGCGCGATCTGGATAAAGAGGCGGCCGCCCCATTGCTGGCTGCCGGGGCAAAATGGGCAGATTCAGCTGCTGAAATGGCGGCAAATTGTGATATCCTTATTACCTGTTTGCCCTCGCCCGTGATAAGCGCACAGGTTTTAGAGGCCGAAGACGGGCTGCTAGCAGGATGGGCACCTGGTAAAATCTGGGCAGAGATGAGCACCACCGATGAAACCGAGATCCGCCGTCTGGGCGCAAAAATTATCGCAATGGGCGGGCGGGTAGCTGATTGTCCTGTTTCGGGGGGATGTCATCGTGCGGCAACCGGTAATATTTCCATTTTTGCTGGCTGTGCGCGCGATGTATTTGACGATATGCTACCCTATTTAACCAAAATGGGCAGGCGCATTTTACATACAGGGCCCCTGGGTTCGGCGACTGTTTTGAAAGTGGTTACAAATTATCTGGCGACTGCTAATCTGGTATCGGTAGCAGAGGCATTATCGACTTGTGCGGCCGCTGGCATGGATTTGCGCACCAGCTATGAAGCGATTGCCATTTCCAGCGGGACAAGTTTTGTACATGAAACCGAAGGTCAGGTGATTTTAAATGGCAGCCGCGATATTAATTTCACGATGGATTTGGTGCTAAAGGATATCAGCCTGTTTCAGGATGTTGCGGTGCGTGCCGGCCTAGCGCTGGAGCTCGCCCCCTTGCTGATAGATATTTTCAAGGACGGGATTGAAAAATATGGCAGCCGTGAATTTTCCCCCAACATTATCCGCCGTCTGGAAGAGGCACATAATCTGGATGTAACCGCGCCCGGATTTCCTGCCGAAATGAGCGATGA
Source organism: Alphaproteobacteria bacterium (assembly GCA_030835985.1). Lineage (GTDB taxonomy): Bacteria > Pseudomonadota > Alphaproteobacteria > Puniceispirillales > Puniceispirillaceae > JADHLI01. The sequence goes on along the minus strand of JAURQT010000065.1, from coordinate 982 downwards.
TGAGCCTGAAGCGCCAGGCTATGAGGTAGTATTATAAAAACGGCGGATAGTTTCATACCCGTTTTCGCACTCAAAAGTTAACCATGTTAGTATGAAGTTGTTAAGCTAAAGGTCACGTGCAATCCCTGGCCTTATTTTAACATACTGAACCTGGCCAGACGGGCAGGGATATACCGCTCCGGCTGGTACTAACTTTTGGGTGAAAATGAATATGATCGCGCTATTTGCTGTGAAAAATCTGCCGCCTGCCCGGCCGATAGGCTATGGCCTGTTTGCCCTGATGCTGTTTGTTTTTGCCAGCGTGCCAGCAAAAGCAGATGAAGTGCCGGTTCATATCGCGGCTAAATTGCAAGCCACCCTCAGCCAGTTTATCTCAGATGCCAGTGCCGAAGATGGCAGCTGTACCTATCTTGATCGTCAAACAGCCAGGCGTCAAATGCTCTATCCTGCCAGCAAGCATCCCGCGATTATTCCCTTTGGGACAGATTATTATCTATGTGTGACGATGCTGGATGCACAAGGCAACAAGATAGATGTCGATTTCCTGTTGCGGCCAAAGGGCAGCACGAGCCGGCAAAATTTTATGGTAGTAGAGACATTTATTGATGAAAGAGAGTTGTTGAACAAAGCACTGGAAAGAAACTAGACAGATGCGCAAACCTAGCGAAAGACGCGGCCTGATTGCCAGCTTTCTGGTTGTTTATCTGGTAATTATTTTATTACTGGCCGGGCTGGTAACAGCCGGATTTCATCTTTATCGCAATCAGGTATCGCGCTCGGAAGCAGGGTTGCAAGCCGCGGTGGCCGCCGTCGAGACAGGCCCGTTACTGGTCCAGCCTTTCAGCAGCAGGATAGTCAAACCACCAGGCGGCTGATGCGCAGTTTTTTTGCCCTCCCGGCCATACAATGTGTGCATTTTCTGCAAGGCGGGGGAAAACAGTCAAGCTGGCCGGAAAGAGGCTGTCCAACGGATATGTCTGCT
>JAURQT010000064.1 GCA_030835985.1 Alphaproteobacteria bacterium | reverse complement strand
TAGAACCCTGTGGGCTGAAAATTGTCATCATCAAACCTGATATGATCGCAACCGCATTTGAAGGGTTGATGGTTGCCTCTCTGGAAAAATATTCCGGCCATGGGACTTATGCCAATATGGTAGAGGGCTATAAAAAGACACTTGGGCCAGGGGTGGCCGCCTCGCCGCCGCGAGCGATTTCGGATCTGATTATCAAGGCTCTGATAGCGCGCGGCCAAAGACCCGTTATGTGGCGGGTAAATTTGCCAAGCCGATGCTGTTTATCCATAAATGGCTGGGCTATCGCATTTATGACAAGGTGGCGATGCGGCTGGCAAAATAACCTTTGTTGCTGGTGCTGCCATCCTTTTTAAAAAAACCCCTCTTCAGACTAAAAGAGGGGTTTTATTTTGTTTAAAATACGCACCACCAACCGCTTACAGATGGTTGCTTTTGGCATGGACAATATCGCCTATCATCTGGGCAGAGACACAAGACAGCGTCCAGCCTAAATGCCCGTGACCTGTATTATAGAACACGCCCTTTTTCTGGCCAGCGGCAATATGCGGCATCATCGATGGCATCATCGGGCGCAGCCCGGCCCATGGAATAACCGTCTTGGTCGAGATATCGGGAAAATTATCCTGCACCCAGCGGGTAAGCGGGGCTATTCTGTCTGCCCGTATATCATAGTTAATGCCGTTAATCTCGGCCGTGCCAGCTACCCGGAACCTGTCCCTGCCCAATCTGGCAGTAACGATTTTTGCCGCATCATCCAGCAGACTAACCCTGGGGGCAGCCGCCTGTGAGGCCGCATCTTTCAGATCAACCGTGATAGAATAGCCCTTTACCGGATAAACATTCACCCGATCGCCCAGCGCAGAGGCCAGCTTGCGGCTCATCACGCCGGCGGTGATCACCACCCCGTCAAACGATTTATCCTTTTCCTCGCCATCCAGCTCTTTCCAGAATAAATGCGGGCCCTCCCCCTCATGCTGGATGTCGGTTATTTCGGTATTCATGGCAAATTGCACCCCGGCATGGCGGGCAGCTTCGGCCAGGCCATTGGTGAATTTATGAATATCGCCGGTAAAATCACTATCGGTGAAATAGCCGCCCAGAACCTTTGCCTGCAAGGCAGGCTCGGTCTCATACACTTCTTCGGGGGTCAGTTGCCGGCGCAATAGCCCGGCTTTGGCCAGCATATCAGTTACCTTATGGGCATGGGCAAAATCGGCCTCTTTTTTATAGATATGCAAAATACCGTTATCTTCCCGGTCAAATTCCACCCCTGCGGCGTTCGCAAATTCGGCCATATAGCGGCGCGATTCAATCGCCAGCTTGGCAGTTGCGACGGTATTTTTTTCATAATTGCCGCATTGGCTGGCAAAAGAGGCCAGCCAGCTATATTTGTGCCAGGAAGGGCGCAAATTCATCGATAGGGGCGCATCTGACTTAAACAGCCATTTCAGCCCTTTCAAAATGGTGTTGATATTTGTCCAAACCTCGGCATTGCTGGCCGAAAGCTGGCCGCCATTGGCAAAAGAGGTTTCCATTGCCGGATAGCGATGACGGTCGAACACCGTTACATCATAGCCGCGCTGGCGCAATACCCAGGCCGTGGTGATGCCGGTAATTCCGGCACCGATAACTGCAAAATGTTTCATAAATATGGCTCCTTTAACAGACAGTCAGGTTGCAGGCTGAAAGTATATTTCAGCCCCCTTTTCCTGCCTCGTCTGTCTTTGGAACCTGAGAGTTTCCCGCAACAACTGGCGGTTATCCCCGTCGGTGGGCTGGCTCTGCCAACCACTCTCCAGACTGTTCACGAATTCTGGCCCTTTTGCCTGAGAGATTTAGAGGCATTTGCTCCTTCGGCGCTGCCTTTTGCCCATTATTTTAAAAAAGGGCGGCTTGGCAGTCTCTCCCAGAATTCGACTGGAACACCGACAATTATAAACAGATTAATAAATTTAGTCACATTATTTTTGAATACGTTCAAAAAATGCACAATTTTTAACCATTCGGCTTTTGCAGTCTATTCAGTATTAAGCCGGCCCAGTATTAAGCCGGCCCAGTATTAAGCCGGCTTGCGGGCCAATAGCTGAACCGTGGCGGCTTCGCCCTGATGGCGCGGCCCTTCATTTAGCTGGCGGCGCACCTCTTGCAGCAATTGCACATCATAGCCGGCAAATATTTCGCGCAAGCCTGTGGCGGAAAACATCATTTCCGGGTCTTTTGGCCCGCCGGATGTCAACGCTATCTGATCGCGCGTATATCCTTCTAGAATAAACAGGCCGCCAGGTTTTAACAGGCGCTTATTCACCGCCATAAAAAGCTGATTATCTGCCGGGCGGAAATGCATAAAACATACCGCTATCAGATCAAAGGATTCTTCGGCAAAAGGCGGGTTCAGCGCATCGCCGACCAGCGCATTTATCGCCAGCTGATGCTCGCCTGCCAGTGCCTTTGCCTTGGCAACCGCCAAATCGGCAATATCGGTAGAGGTTACCTGATAGCCCTGTGCGG
>JAURQT010000063.1 GCA_030835985.1 Alphaproteobacteria bacterium | reverse complement strand
CCTATCTTAAGCATCTCACTGCGCTGATGTGGGGGATTGTGATTAAAAATGACGCGCTGATTTCACAAGCCAGAGATGCCTATCAAAATGCTATTCTGGATATGCGCCCGGACGGGACATTTCCGCTGGAGGTTTCCCGGGGCGGGTCTGGCCTGCAATATCAAAATACAGCTGTGAATGTGCTGGTATCCATGGCGGGCTATTCCACGCTAATCGGGGAAAACTGGATAGATTATACGGTGCGGGGCAGATCGCTAAAACAGGCAGTGATATGGCTGGACAAGGCCAGTCAGAACCCTTCCATGAATAAAACCTATGCCCGCAAATGTGATGGCGGTTCTTTTGCAACCATCGACAAGCCAAATATGAATTATCTGGATCGGCAGGAAACAGGCGAAAGCGAGCTGTCCTGGGTGCCGCTCTATATGTATCTGACAAAGGAAAAGCCGGATTTTCTGGCAAAAAATATGCGTAATTATAAAGGGTACTGGAGCAAGGGTTCAGGCTCGCAAGGCTGTATATTTGTCCCGTAATGGCCAAAAAAACCTGTGCCTGACATTGGTGTCTGGTCAGAGGCAAAACATCTGGCCAGCGCCATTTTTTTTACGATTTTCTGCAGCCCGTCACGCAGAAAGCTGAACGGTGGTTATGGCCGCTTTTTCAGCCCAGCCGTGCCAGAAAGCGTTGCAAGGCATCCCATGATTTTTTATCCGCCTGTTCATCATAATCGCGCGAGCCAGGGACGGTAAAAGAGTGCCGTGCCCCGCCAAAAACCTCGGCATCATGGGGAATATTGGCCTCTTTTAACTGGTTGAGCAAAGCGGCAAGGTCTTGCATGCCGGAAACCGGATCAGCCGATCCATGCAGCAGTAAAACAGGGGCCGTTGTGTTTTTGTAATCCTGTCCGTCGGGCGTGCCCAGCCCGCCATGAAAGCTGACAAAACCATCTGCCTGAATGCCGGCGCGCGCGGCTTCCAATACCGCCGCCCCGCCAAAACAATAGCCGATAATCACGATATTTTCTGTATTTGCCCCGCTTGCCATCCCCGCTTCCAGGGCGGCGGTGATACGCGCTCTAAAGGCTGCTCTGTCTTTATAAAGCGCGCCTGTTTCCCTTCTATAGTCATCGCGGCTTTCCAATTTTGCCGCCACCCCGAATAAATCTATCGCGATGGCATCATAGCCGAGATCAGACAGCATTTTGGCGCGGGATTTTTCATAATCATTTAAGCCATCCCAGTCATGAATGATAAAAACCGTTCCCTTTGCCGCAGAGGCCGCCTTTTCCATATGGGCGGAAAATTTTTTATCCCCCACAACATAGTCAACACCGGGCGTGTGGCCGCCGGCAAAAGATGGCGCGGATAGCTGGCCAAGCATGGCAAGGGCAAAAAGGCCGGAGAGAAGAATTTTTTTCATGTTGGCACCTATTGGCTGGAAAAAAAGATATATGTCGTATTTACGTTCAATAGCGACGCGCCGATGAGCGGGGGATCGCATTTTATCTGTCTTTGGGTGAAAAAATTTTTCTGCGCGGATGCCAGGATACAGACTAGACCGGATTAAAAACTTTATTTAGTTTTGACAGATATAAGTAGGAAACCAATATCGGGAAATAAAATGCGTAAAACCTTCGCTACAGGCGCTATCCTGCTATCCACTGCCCTGTTTGCAGCTGCGGCAGATGCCAGTGATGCCTATCAGAAAATGCATAATGAACACCATTCAGGTGATGGGCATCATGGCCATCATAGCGGCGAATATCAGGGGCATGACCATCATGGAGAAGGCGAGGCCAAAAAACCGCAAAAACACGCACGGCACAGGCATGACATGGTGAATATGCCCGGCTTGCAAGGGGTGGACACCACGGAAGTTGAGATAAGCGATCTGAAAACAATTTTCATCCACCACAGGAAAATCAAACGGACAGTGGAAAACCTGCCAAATGGTATCAGGACTGTGACAGAAACAGAGGATGATGATTTAAGAGACTCTATCATTACCCATGTCGCTTTTATGGTAACGCGCCTGGAAGAGGGGCGGAATCCGAAAGTGATTATTCAGTCGCCAACGCTGGATTTGCTGTTTGATAAATATGATGAAATAGAAACAACCATCGAAATGACAGCACAGGGGATAGAAGTTATCCAGACCTCTGCCAATGGCGAGGTGGTCGCCCTGTTACAACAACATGCCGCCGAGGTAAGCGATTTATCAGAGCGCGGGATGCAAGCGGTTCATGAAAGAATGATGCAATAATATCGGCCGGCTTGCTGGCAGATATTTATCATTTTTAAGAAAAATAAGGACATTTTTAAAAAATAGGGAATAGGCAAATGGCAGAAGAAGGCGCGGCAATATTATTTGTCGGGGCGTTTACGCTGGATGTGCTGTATACCAGCCCGAATTTTTCAAAAGGCCCTGGAAAATATCTGGCCAGCTCGCGCATTTCCACTGCCTCTGGCATGGCAACAACCGCCGCGAGCGCTGCGGCGCGTTTGGGCGCAAAGGCCGCGCTCTGGGCAAGTGTGGGCGAGGATGCCACCGGCCAGGCTCTGATAAAAGAGATAGAAGCAGAAGGCGTGGATTGCCAGTCCGTTCGAAGGGTGGCAGGCGGGCGCACGGCTACCGCTGCCATTATCGTGGATGAGAAAGGCGAGAGATGGGTGGTAGTGGATTATGATCCCGTTACCCAAAGCCCGCCAGCACCCGATAGCTTGCCAGATTTGGATAGCTATCAGGCAGTGATGGCCGATGTGCGCTGGCCAGAGGCATCTGAATATGCCTTGAAAACGCTTGGTGGCCGTGGCCGCCTGGCGGTGCTGGATATGGATGTAGCAGAGCGCAGCATACTCGAAAGACTTGCCCCCCATGCCAGCCATATTGTCGCCTCGGCCATCGGGGCGGAAATTTTAACCGGCCAGTCAGATATTACGGCTGCTGGCTGTTGGATGGCCAGGCATTATGGCTGTTTTGTTTGTGTGACCAATGGTGGGGATGGGGCGGTTTGGGTTGCCCCGGACAGGCTGGAGCCCCATCATGTGCCCAGCCCAAGCGTGGAGGTGCGCGATACCAATGGGGCAGGTGATGTATTTCATGCCGCCTTTACCCTGGCACTGGCAGAAGGCCGGACAGAAGCCTATGCGGTGCAATTTGCCCATGCAGCAGCCGCACTGAAATGCACGGTGGTTGGCGGGCGTCTGGGCGCTCCTGACAGACAAACAACTGTTAAGCTGATGAAAGAGACTTACCTAGATGAGAGATGATGAATTAATCGCTAAATTACGCCAGATCCGGGTTGTACCGGTACTTGATCCAAAAACCGAACAGGGCGCGATGGCGATGATAGAGGCGCTTGTTTCGGGCGGGGCAAGGGTGGTGGAAATTACGCTTCGCACGCCGATGGCCCGCGATATATTTGTCGCCGCGCGCAGTGCTTTTCCGGAAATTATACTGGGGGCAGGCTCGGTGATGGATAGCGCGCTCTATGATGAAGCGGTACAGATGGGGGCAGATTTTACCATCAGTCCTGGACGTTGTCTGGTGCTGGAAGCTCATTGTGCAGGGCAGAAAACCGTACATATTCCAGGGGTGGTTACGCCAAGCGAGATTATCGCTGCCCGAAAGGCCGGGCAAAGGCTGGTCAAATTTTATCCATGTGAAGCCGCAGGCGGGGCAGCCACGTTGCGCGATCTGGGACGGCTGTTTCCGGATATGGCGATGATGCCATCTGGCGGCATAACGCTGGAAGGGCTGGAAGCCTATGCCCCCTTGCCAGGCGTATTATCGGCTGGCGGCTCCTGGATGTATGCCGCCAATGGCCAGATACGCCCGCTTGCAGAAATAAAGCAGGTAATGGTGCGCTCTGTTTCGGTGATGATGCAGGGCGCATAAACCGACCCGAAAGATGGCTTTATCACCCGTGGCGAGGATTTAAAAAAACCCAAAATGGGGAGTGTGGTTTTTATAAAAGTTGCGCCAGAGCCATTATACAGGTTTGATAGTAAATAACGCCTAGCGTAAGAACGGTCAGAGGGTAGTGTCAGGGTGAATCCTTCCGATATCGCACAAAAGCTGGATGATAATTTTTTGGATGTGTGGACGCTCTATCTGGGGCAATGCGTTGCCAGACATAGAAAAATGGTTGAACTGGCCGGCTCGCCAACCAAAGCCTTTATTGCCCAGATTATCTATTGGCATGAATTATTATTACTTGGTGAAAAGGGGGCGATGCCTACCTATGGCGTTGTTTTAAGCCAGATAAATCAGAGCGATGAAAAACACCTGAAACGATATATCCTAAATAAAAAACTAACGACCAGTCTGGTGGCCGATCTGGTCGGGATACCGTTTGAGACAGCCAGAAGAAATCTGATGGTTATGTGTGAGGAATCTGTTCTGGAAAAATCGGATGTGTTCGGGTTTTTGATAAATAAAAATTCGCCTTTTCATGCGGCTTGTGTAAATGACCTAAACCCGATGGAAAAACAAAATCTATGCCAGCTCGTGTATAAAATCACCGAATAGCAATAGGGTTAAACTACCTTGTAGCCCTGCAAGACAAGCCCTGTAGGCGACATAAGAATTTCTATCGGCTCAGCGCTTCTATGTTGAATCTCAACCACATAATGCAGATGCCCGTTCGCTTGTTTCTGGCCAGCGATAATCGCTTTTGCATCCAGTTTTCGAGAATATAAATTATCCCCTGATTGAAGATTCATGAGTGCCTTGTTCGAAAATTTTTCCCGTAGCCAAATCATTTTATTCTCCCGTCAAAATGAGCGACTTTTTAAATAAGGAGGTAAAAAAGCCGCTCATCTATCAGGCTAGGAAATTTCTGTCATTTTCATAGGCTATGGCTACCGGAAATGGGGATGGGGGGCTGAAAATACCCCTTTTGAGTAGGAATCATCGAAAAAACCGCACCAGAACATACCCAAAGGGCCTGTCCGGATTATTTTTGCCCTTTTTATTGAAATAGATGTCAAATCCTGACACGCCTGGCTAGAATGATAAGAACATATCTATGTTTAATTAAAATCATTTTAAGGGGATGGTCATGGCATTGAATATTTATCTATCCGGCGAAATTCATACCGACTGGCGGCAACAGATTATTGCGGCCTGTGCGGCAATGGATGTCCAGTTTTCCTCGCCGGTGACAGATCATGATGCCAGCGATGATTGCGGGGTAGAAATTCTGGGCAGGGAAGAAAAAAAATTCTGGCATGATCATAAAGGGGCAAAGATTAACGCTATTCGAACCAGAAAAGCGATTGCCGATGCCGATATTGTGGTGGTGCGCTTTGGCGATAAATACAAACAATGGAATGCCGCCTTTGATGCCGGCTATGCGGCCGCCCTTGGCAAGTCCCTGATTGTGATGCACACAGCCGAGCATCAACATGCCTTGAAAGAGGTGGATGCAGCCGCGCTGGCGGTGGTGGAAACAGGGGATCAAATAGTGGCAATTCTGCGCTATGTTCTGGAAGGAAAGCTCGGCCGATAAGGGCGGGAGGCACTTTTTTAAAAAAAGGATAGTTAGATGAATAAAGAGCGTCTTTATGGAAATTGCCATTGCGGGTCTGTAGAATTTTCTATCCCCGCAAATATTGATTTAACCATCGCCAGACGGTGCGATTGCAGCTTGTGCAAGCGGCGCGGGGCAGTGATGCTATCCTGTCCTGTTGATGAGGTGATAATCGAAAAAGGCGAAGAGTTTTTAGTAAAATATAAATGGAACACCCGTATCGCCACCCATAATTTTTGCTCCAAATGCGGTATTCTGACCTATCACCAAAGGCGTTCAACGCCCGAGATTTGCGGTGTAAATGTCGGCTGTATCGATGCGCTGGATTATTTGAGCTATCAGGATGTGCCGATGAATAATGGCTCTGACTATACGCTTGTTGAATAGTTTTTTTTTATAAATAGTCAGTCTTTTGCTGGCCCGAACCAGAGGCCGGGGGGGCATACCAGCGTCATTCCAGCCCTGGTGCTAGCCCGATACGAAAGTCAAATTGACGCAAAAAAAACCTGTTTATCCTCATCGTTGAAATTTTGTCGTAATCCTCTGGTCTCTTTTATCAGGGGGCGGCAAGATTTTTTTTTGCCGATAGCTAGGCCTTGTTTTTTTGATCAGGATGGCATGATAGCCCCCCCTGTTTTGCAGGCTTGCTCAAAAAGGTTGACAATAGCTGGTTCTATCGCTTGTAGTTTCAGATAGAAAGGGTGCTTCTGATACGCGTTTTTCCCCAAGCCCTCCACCTGCATCTCTTTCAGGCTGTAAACCACAAAACCTATCCAGTTAAACGGCCATCTGATAGAGGCCAGTGACGTTGCGGTAGCTGTAAGACAAGTAAAAGAAATGAGTGTCCGATTTGCCCGGTAGCCAGAGCGTTTCCCTTATCCGTGCCATTGCCTTTATGCTGGTTGGCGGGCTGTCCATGGTGTTTATGCAAGCCTCTGTAAAGCTGGTAAGTGCAGATCTTCACCCCTTTATTATCACGCTTTATCGCGCCTCTCTTGCTTTTGTAATTCTGCTTCCTGTTCTGCTCTGGAAAGGGTTTGGAGAGGTAAAAACTGCATCGGTAAAGCTGCAAATTATCAGAGGGGCGGTCGGGGGGGGGTGTATGTTGTGTATGTTCACCGGTTTCAGTCTGGTTTCCCTGGCCGAGGCAACCGCCCTGTTATTTACCGTGCCTATTTTTGCTACCTTGCTGTCGGTGCTGTTTATGGCAGAGCGGGTAGGTATCAAGAGATGGTGCGCTATTCTGGCCGGCTTTGCCGGGGTGCTGGTAATAACGCGGCCAGGCGTTTCGGTAAATGTCGGGCATATATTCCTTTTATGTGCGGCGATTGCCTGGTCGATATCCATTCTTATCGCTAAAAAGCTGACCGAAAAAGATACCATTATCTCTATCACTTTCTGGCAAGCGATGGGCTGTGTGCCTATGGCCTTTATCGCGTCTCTTTTTGTTTGGGAAGTGCCCGATTTTCAGCAACTTTTATCCCTTTTGGGCATTGCTGCTCTCGGCACATTAGGCCATGCGCTGGTTTATGCCTCGCTGAAAATTGGCAAGGTATCGGTGTTACTGCCTATCGATTATATCCGTATTATCTGGTCAACTATTTTGGGCTTTGTGCTGTTTGGGGCGTTGCCCTCTTTGCATCTTTATGCCGGCAGCCTGCTGATTATCGGGGCAACCGCCTTTATCAGCTATCGCGAAATGCATAAACCAAAACCCCTTACCCAATCCTGAAATAGCCTATCCTATATCGTAAAAAGATATTTTGAATAATGGGATTATTTGTGTTTGTATCGCGCCCGGATCACATCCCGACCCCGGATCACATCCCGACCCCGGATCAATTTCCAACCCCGGATCAATTTCCAACTCCGGATCAATTTCTAATAAGGCACATCCCGATATGCTTTCCATTGCTATTCTTATCCTGGCCGGCTTGCTGGCTGGCGGGTTAAATGCGGTTGCCGGCGGCGGCACATTTATCAGCTATCCTGCCCTTATTTGGCTGGGTATTCCGCCGGTGAGTGCCAATGCGACCGCAACCCTGACCGCCTTGCCAGGCTATATCGCCAGTGCCTGGGCGTTCAAAAAAGAAATCAATAAAGAAAGCAAGGCCGATTTATTCAGAATATTGGCCATCAGCATTATTGGGGGATGTATCGGCGCGCTCTTGCTATTAAACACCTCTGATAAGGTGTTTTCAGGGATTGTGCCGCATTTAATGCTGTTTGCGACTGCCCTGTTTGCCTTTGGCCCGAAATTAATCGCCAGAATGAAGGGCGATGGACGGCTTGGTCTTGTGGCTGCGGCTATTATTCTTTTAGGTGTGTCTGTTTATGGCGGATATTTTAATGGCGGGCTGGGCATTATGCTGCTCGCCAGCTTTACCATTATCGGCTATCGCAATTTGCATTTTATGAATGGGATGAAAAATCTTATCTCTGCTATTCTGTCTTCTGCTTCTGCGATAATCTTTATATTTTCCGGATTAATTGACTGGCATTCTGCTGTTATTCTGGGCGCGGCTACCGCGCTTGGCGGGGTAATTGGCGGGCATTATTCGACCCGGATTAAAAACACCAATTATTTGCGTGTTTTTATTATGATGGTTGGCCTTAGCCTGAGCGTTATCTTTTTTATTCAGAATTACTTTTGAGGCATAAGGGCGGCATTTGTCGGCGAGCGCGCTGTTCTAAATTGACAAGACGGGCAGAAACTTCCACCATAAATGACGGGAATAACCGATCAGGTTTGGGGAGAATTTCGATATGTTAACAGCCGAGCAAAAAGCGTTTTATGAAACAAATGGCTATCTGTTGGTAGAGGATGTCCTCACCGATTTTGAATTAAAGAAATTACAAAAAATAACCTATGATTTTATCGATAAGTCAAAGTCGGTGACACAAAGTAATGAGGTATATGATCTGGATGAAGGCCATTCTGCCAGCCAGCCCAGATTAACCCGTATTAAATTACCCCATAAGCAGGATCCCTATTTTTGGGAAGTGCTGACAAAATCCGGAATTACCGAAGTTTTAACTGATTTGCTGGGCCCGGATACCACGCTGATTACCGCCAAGCTGAACACCAAAGCCCCCGGCGGCGGCCAGGCAGTAGAATGGCATCAGGACTGGGCGTTTTATCCCCATACCAATGATGATTTGCTGGCATTCGGGGTGATGCTGGAAGATGTAACGCCGGAAAATGGCCCGTTAATGGTGGTGCCGGGCTCGCATAAAGGCCCGCTATTAAGCCACAAGAATGGAGGGGTGTTTTGCGGGGCGATCAACCCCGATGACCCGCTATTTGAAAAGGAAAAGGCGGTCACCCTTACCGGCAAGGCCGGCTCTATGACAGTCCATCATGTCAGAGCCTTGCATGGTTCTGCCCCGAATATGAGCGATACAAACAGGCTGATTTTATTTTATGAATTAGCCAGTGCAGATGCCTGGCCGATATTGGGGGCGGGGTCATATCTGCATTCGCTTGGACAGCGAAAATTCTGGGAAGATTTGCAGGACAGAATGGTTACAGGCAATGTGGTAACCGAACCAAGGCTGGAAAAAGTGCCGGTATCCATGCCGCTTGCCCCAGCCATTGATGGCGGCTCTATTTTTAAGACACAAAAATCTGGCGGGGCAAAAAGCGCCTTTACCTGAGAATATGAGAAACAGAAGGGGCGGTGCGGCAGGCGGCGCGCCTTCTTTTTTGTCGTGCAATAATATCGGTTTTTTTTATGAGATTTGATCGGCCATGACAGAATATAATCAAAAAATTATTGGCATGGATGTCTGGCAGATTAACGTGCCTGTCGTCTCTAAACGCAGCCATGGCATAGGCGATATTGAAGGCGGGTTTGAAGTTGTGCTGCTAAGGTTGCGTTCCGAAGCTGGCCTGGAAGGCTGGGGCGAGGCGGCCTGCTGGTCTGTCTTTACCGGCTCGCCAGAGGCCAGCTTTTATGCCCTGGATAGATATATTCGCCCGCTTGTTATCGGAAAAACCATCGCCGACAGACAATCCATCATGCTGGCCGCCCGTTATGCCATCGCCCATGCCAGTGAGGCCAAATCTGCATTGGAAACAGCTCTGCTGGATATGGAAGGTCAAATCGCAGAAAAGCCTGTCTGGGCACTTTTCGGGGATAAATCAGCAGATAAAATTCCGCTTTCTGTCTCTATCGCTGACCCCGATTTCAATAAGGATATCGGCTTGCTGGAACGCATCCATGATGACGGGGTGCGGATGGTAAAACTAAAGACAGGCTTTGCCGGACATGATTTTGATCTGATGCGTTGCGAGGCGATACGGAAATCCTTTCCCGATATCGCGCTGCGAATTGATTTCAATCAGGGCTTGCAGCCGGATGAGGGACTGGCACGCACGCTGGATTTGGCGGTGTTTGAGCCGGATTTTATTGAACAGCCGGTACGCGCACATGAATATGATCTGATGGCAGAAATTAGCCGAAAATGCCCGGTATTATTGCTGGCAGATGAAAGCATCTTTGGGCCTGAGGATATGCAAAGAGCCGAACGTGAAAAGATAGCCGGGGGCGTTTCCATAAAGGTGATGAAATCAGGCGGGCTGACCCGTGCAAGAGAAGTGGCGTTAATGGCCAGCAAGGCTGGCTGGCAATGCTACGGCGGCGATATGCATGAGACAGGCCTGGGTCATTTATCCGGTGTTCATCTGATGGCGGCCACCCCGGAAATCGCGCTGGGGTGCGAGTTTTATCATGCCAAATATTATGTCAGGGAAGATATTTTAAGCGATATTTTCCCTATCAAAAATGGCTATGTTGAAATTCCTGATAATCCGGGTCTTGGCATCAAGCCTGATCTGGAAAAAATTGAAAATTTAACCATCCGCAAGTCGGCCATGGCAAGATAATCGCGGCGAAGGGACAATTCTGGCAGGCCGGAAAACAGGCAAGGGTAAATCCCACAATGATTTCTTTAGATCATTATGCAGATGCATTTATGAAAATGAAGATATCTTGGTTATGCACTCAATCACCCATTTTCCAAATAGTACATCAGATGCTGTAATGATGGTTCATCTCAAAAAAGACGGTCTTTTATGGAGAACTGAGACTGGTTCAACTCCAT
>JAURQT010000062.1 GCA_030835985.1 Alphaproteobacteria bacterium | reverse complement strand
TGGGCGATTTCATTTTCATGGTGGGGAAAGATAAGATCCAGCCCGCCTGCGTGAATATCAAATTCTGTCCCCAAATATTGTGCGGCCATCGCCGAACATTCAATATGCCAGCCTGGCCGGCCTGTCCCCCAGGGACTGTCCCAGCCTGGCAAGCCAGCTTCGGACGGCTTCCACAGCACAAAATCTGCTGCATCTTTTTTATAGGGGGCGACCTCGACACGCGCACCCGCTATCATCTCTTCCAGACTGCGCCCGGATAATGCGCCATAATCGGCCATTTTTTTCACCGAAAACAGGATATGCCCCTCTGCTTCATAAGCAAAGCCCTTATCGATAAGCTGGCCTATCATGGCAATCATCTGGGCGATATGTTCGGTGGCTCTTGGCTCTATATCCGGCGGGGCGACCAGCAGGGCAGCTGTATCTTTATGAAAATCTTCTATGGTCTCGGCGCATAAGGCCTTGATGGAAATGGCACGTTCGCGCGCACGGGCATTTATCTTGTCATCCACATCGGTAATATTGCGCACATAGGTAACCTTTGGATAAAGCGTGCGTAATAACGCTACCAGCCCGTCAAACACCACCAGAGGCCGCGCATTACCGATATGAATTTTATCATACACCGTTGGCCCGCACGCATATATCCGCACATGGCCGGCATCCAGTGCAGCAAAGGCCTCTTTCTTGCGTGTCAGCGTGTTATAGAGTTTAAGTTCCATTATCCTTGCTATCTGAAATGAAAAAGCGGTTCAGGGCTTAGTCCTGCTGGCCTTTTAGCCGGTTGATAACCCGCCCATAGCCAATATAGGGCAGCAATCTGCCCATATCAGGCCCTGCATTTTGCCCGGTAATGGCCAGCCTTAGCGGCATAAACAAGGCTTTGCCCTTTGCCCCTGTCCGGGCGGATATCGCCTTTGTCCAGTTAGACCAGCTTTGGTCATCCAGCTCGGCTTCGGGCAGCAAGCTGGCGGCAATTTCCATAAAACCGGCATCTTCTATGATGGGGGTAATGGGCTGGCAGCAGATATCCCACCATTTGCCTGCCTCGGCAATATTATTCAGATTGCCTTTCACCACCTCCCAGAAAGCGGCATCTATAGCGCCATAGCCTGCCGCACCAAGGGCGGTAGATACGCTGTCAAAATCGAGGTTTTGTATCAATTTTGCATTAAGCTGTTGTAATTCACCGGTGGAAAATTTAGCGGTTGCACGGCCAAAGCTGGCAATATTAAACCCGGCAATAATCTCTTCCAGCGATGGCTGGGCTGTCACCGGATCAGATGTGCCGATGCGTGCCAGCAAGCTGGCCAACGCCGCTGGCAGCACCCCTTCTGCGCGCAATTGTTCTATTGCCAGACTGCCCAGCCGTTTGGACAGCCCCTCGCCATCTGCCCCTGCCAGCAAGGCTAGATGCCCCATTTCCGGCGGGGTTGCGCCCAACGCTTCAAATAGCTGTATCTGGGCAGCAGAATTGGTGACATGATCCTCACCGCGCAGAATAGTGGTTATCTGATGGTCAATATCATCCACTACAGAGGCCAGCGTATAAATCACCCGGCCATCCTCGCGGATCAGTACCGGATCAGACAGGCTGGACATATGATAGCTGACTGGCCCGCGCACCAAATCCTCCCAGGACACCTCTTCATCTTTAAGCAGGAAGCGATAATGCGGGCGCCGTCCCATTTCTTCAAATTTCGCTTTTTCGGCCTCACCCAGCTTGAGGGCAGCCCGGTCATAGACAGGCGGCCTGCCGGCCATTAACTGAGCCTTGCGTTTCAGACTTAGCTCTTCTGGTGTTTCATAACAGGCATAAGCGCGCCCGGATGCCAGCAAGTGTGCCAATGCCTCATCATAACGCGCCAGCCGCGCAGATTGCCTGTCTTCACAATCCCAGCCCATCCCCATCCATTCCAAATCCCGGCGGATAGCGGTTTCAAATTCCGGGCGAGAGCGCTCATCATCTGTATCATCAATACGCAGCATAAACTGGCCATTTTGCTGGCGTGCATACAGATAATTCACCAAAGCGGTGCGAAGATTTCCAACATGCAGCTTGCCGGTCGGGCTAGGCGCAAAACGCACTTTCACAGGTTTCATAAGGTCTCCGATTTTGCAGGTCTAAAACCTGATGTCAGGGGAAGGCGGCGATCGCGGCCAAAGGCTCTGGCGGTAACTTTTGGGCCAGGGGCGGCCTGAAAACGTTTATATTCTGCACGAAACAGCAAGGCACTGGCCTGCTCGACTATCTGCGCATCATAGCCTCTATCCACAATGGTCTGAATATCGGCCATTTCTTCGGTCAGGGCAATAAGGATTGGGTCAAGCACATCATAAGGCGGCAAGCTATCTGTATCTTCCTGATCAGGGCGCAATTCAGCCGAAGGCGGACGGGTAATAATACGCTCGGGTATTACCTGGCCTGAGGGGCCCAGCGCACCTTTTGGCTGATGGCGATTGCGCCAGTTTGCCAGCGCAAAAATCTTGGTTTTCCAGACATCCTTTATCGGGGCAAAGCCGCCACACATATCGCCATACAAGGTAGAATAGCCAGCTGCATATTCCGACTTGTTGCCGGTTGCCAATACCAGATTGCCAAATTTATTGGATAGCGCCATCAGCAACATACCGCGCAAACGCGACTGAATATTTTCTTCGGTAATATCGGCTTGCTGACCAGCAAAGCTATCGGCCAGCATATCAAAAAATGCCGCCATCGCAGGTTTAATAGCGATAGTTTCCAGCCTCAGCCCCAGATTATCAGCCAGGCTTTGCGAATCCAGCACAGAAATATCGGCTGTATAGTCAGATGGCATCATCACCACCCGCACCGCCTCTGCCCCCAGCGCATCTACCGCCAGTGCGGTTACAATGGCTGAATCTATCCCGCCGGACAGCCCCAAAATAACGCCCGGAAATCCGTTTTTGCTGCAATAATCACGAATGCCAAGTACCAGCGCGCGCCACATCGCTTCATTTTCGCTATCAGGGGCAGATACCTGTCCGGTAAGATGCGCGCTTTGCCCATCTTCTCGCAAGGTGACCACAGACAGGCTTTCGGTAAATTGCGGCATCTGGCAAGCCAGCTTGCCGCCCAAATTCAGCGCAAATGACCCGCCATCAAAAACCAGCTCATCTTGCCCGCCAACCATATTCACATAGATAAAGGGCAGCCCGCTTTCGGTCATCCGGGCTACCGCATGGGACATACGCTGATCGGTTTTGCCAGATTCAAAAGGTGAGGCGTTCAGAGATAAAATAATTTCTGCCCCGGATTCAGAAAGGGTCTCGCACACATCCGATGACCAGATATCCTCGCAAATTGCCAGACCCAGCCGCCATCCGCGCAGGGATACAGGGCCTTGCAAGCTGCCAGAGGTAAAATGCCGCTTATCATCAAAAACGCCATAATTGGGCAGATTTACCTTATGCCGCGTCGCCTTTATCGCCCCGTCATCCAGCACAAACACTGCATTAAACAGCCGGCCAGCATCGCGAACAGGCGCGCCGCAAATAATAGCAGGCCCGCCATCTTTTGTGGCAATAGCCAATTTTTGAATGCCGGCTTCTATCTTGTCCATAAAATCGGCACGCAAGACCAGATCATCTGCCGGATAGCCAGATAGATACATCTCCGGCGTCAGGATAATATCACATCCCTGCTCTGCGGCACGGGCGCGCATTTGCAACAGTTTTTCGATATTGGCATCGACATTGCCAAGATGCGGGTTTGCTTGCACCAGCGCAATTTGCAGATCCGTTTTTGAGCCTGTCATTTTTTTTGAACCTTATTGCTTATCTGGCCGATGGCCGGCGATGCAAAAACTCGCGCCCGGCCTTTACCAATGGCGTGCCATCATATTCAATGATATCCGCTGTGGCATAGGTTTCAGACCATTTTTCGGGCAGAAACGAGCCTGTGCCTATCACATCCACAGGGGCTTTTGCCAGCGAAAATACACGGCATTTATCCGGGCCAAACCCGCTAGAGGCCACCAGCTTTACCTTATCAAAACCGGCTTTATCCAGCTCCTCGCGCATATACCAGATGGCAGCCGCAGATACCCCTGTTCCCATCAGATGTTTAAGCTCGCTTTCCGAGCGATAGCCACGAATAGCCTCAGGCACATTGCGTTCCAGAACCGCATAGGAGCTTTGCGTATCCAGCCCTTGTAAAAACCGGCCGCCATGCGTATCCAGCCTTATGCTCAACTGGTCAGCCTGTGCCAGTTCGCTGAAATGGCGGGCAACGCCCAGGGTATCATCCAGCTCGCGCCCGAAATAATCCACCAGAACGGTTAGCGGCTTTTCCGGAAAGCTCTCATGGAACATTTTCGCTGCATCCAGCGTATTACCTGCATAGCCGATAAGCGCATGCGGCATCGTGCCCATCCCGGCATTCTGGCCAAAATAACTGGCAGTGGCATCTGCTGCACATCCCAAAAAGCCTTTGGCAGATACCTTTGCTTGTGCTTTTTTTGAGCCGACCGATGCACCATAAGCCATCAGCTCTGCCATTTCAGCGCCCGCGCAATGACGGGCATCCATCGCCAGAAACCCGACCTCTGGCAGCTCAACACACATCTGATAGGCATTATAGGCGGCCACACAGGCACTGCCCAGACGTTGCAGGAAAATGGTTTCCAAATCCACCAGTTGCGACATCTGACCGGTGATATATAACAGCGGCTCTCCTGCACCAACCCATGCGCCTTCTTTATGCAGTAATTCTATTTTTATCTCGGCCTTTCGGCTGGCGGCCATCCCCTCCAGCCAGTCTATTGCCAATTTTGGTGCAAGGGTAACCGGACGGCGCATAAACACTGCATAGGTCACCTGTTTATCACCATGATCGCGCACAATTTTACGTGCCAGATTAAAATAGCTATCTGTATAAACAGGTTGCTGCTCTGGGCTGGGCCCTTTTGTGTTATTCACCGTCACTTTACTACCAGCTCCTGGCCCTTTATCGATAAAGAGATATTACCTGAACTATCAGACAGCTTGCTTTAGCTTGCCGCTGGCATCGCGCCGCTTTTTCATCAAATCTGCCAGCAAAAAGGCCAGCTCCAGAGATTGACCAGCGTTCAGACGCGGATCGCAATGGGTATGATAACGATCGCCCAGCCCTTCTTCGGTTACCTCTACCACGCCGCCAACACATTCGGTGACATCCTGGCCGGTCATTTCGAAATGCACCCCGCCCGGATAAGTGCCTTCTTCATCATGGGCATCGAAAAAGCCCTGAACTTCCCGGAATACATCTTCCACACGCCGGGTTTTATAGCCAGAGGAGGCCTTTATGGTGTTGCCATGCATCGGATCGCAACACCAGGCAACAGACGCGCCATGCCCCTTAACCGCCTTTAACAGGGGCGGCAATTTGCTGCGCACATCATCTGCCCCCATTCGGGCTATCAGGGTCAGGCGGCCAGGGCTGTTTTCCGGATTAAGCCTGTCGATAAGACGAAGCAGATCATCAGGTGCCAGGCTGGGCCCGCATTTCAGCCCGATAGGATTGGAAATACCGCGCATATATTCAATATGCGCCCCTTCTGGCTGGCGGGTACGATCGCCGATCCAGATCATGTGGGCAGAGGTCGCATACCAGCCCTTTTCATCGGTAATGGTATCGCGGCGGGTCAGCGGCTCTTCATAATTCAGCAACAAGGCTTCATGGCTGGTAAAGAAGTCGGTTTCTGCCAATGCCCGGCTGGTGCGCGCATTTACCCCGCAGGCATTCATAAAGGACAGACATTCATCAATTCGCGCCGCCAGCTCGGCATAGCGATGTGCCCCGTCCGAGACAAATTCGGTTGTCCAGTCATGCACTGCATGCAAATCGGCCAAGCCGCCTTGTGCAAAAGCGCGCAACAGGTTCAAGGTAGAGGCAGATTGCTCATATACCCTTAACAGCCTCTCCGGATCTGGCTCGCGCTCTGCCGGGTTAAAGCCGATGCCATTTATCATATCCCCGCGATATGAGGGCAGCTCTACCCCGTCTATCACTTCCACAGGCGAAGAGCGCGGCTTGGCAAACTGGCCAGCTACCCGGCCAATTTTCACCACTGGCATCGAAGCGCCAAAGGTTAGCACCACCGCCATTTGCAAAAAGACCTTGAAACTGTCTCTGATCATATCGGCAGAAAATTCAGCAAAACTTTCGGCACAATCTCCGCCTTGCAGCAAAAATCCTTCACCATTTGCCACAGAGGCTAATTGGCCACGCAAATTTTGCACCTCGCCGGCAAAGACCAGCGGGGGTTTTTTGGCCAGGCTCTCCTCGACCTGTTTGACCTGATTGGCATCTGCATAATCCGGGACTTGCAGAATAGGAAAGTCGCGCCAGCTTGAAGGTGTCCAGCTCATGTGATTTTCGATGATGCCGTTAATTTGGCACTCCACCGCCTCTTGGTTAGAATGAATGGGCTTAAAATAGCGAGATCAGACGCTAAAAGCAAAGGAAACTGAACGCTTTTTTTATCCAGGGTCAAAACCCTGTCTAGGGGCGCGGTGTCCGCATGGTGACAAACTCCTCTGCGGCCGAGGGATGGATGCCGATAACCGCATCAAAATCCGATTTTTTTGCCCCCATTTTCACGGCAATCGCCATGCCTTGCATTATCTCGGCCGCATCCGGGCCGACCATATGCACGCCAATAACCTTTTGGCTATCTTTGGCAACAATCAGCTTCATATAGGTTTTTTCCGGCCGCCCTGAAAGGGTGTTTTTCATTGCCCGAAAGCGGCTTTCAAAGACATCTATTTTGCCATATTCGGAAATGGCCTGCGGCTCGGTCAGCCCGACAGACGCAATATTGGGCTGGCTAAACACCGCAGAAGGCACATTATCATAGCCAATATGGCGGGCAATGCCGCCAAAATGGGTATCGGCAAAGGCATGACCCTCGGCAATTGCAACGGGGGTAAGATTAATCCGGTCTGTCACATCGCCTACCGCATAGATAGACGCGGTGGAAGTCTGGCTCCATTCATCGACCATGACCGCGCCGCGTTCATTTGTTTTGATACCTGCTTCTTGCAGACCCAGCCCTTCAATATTCGGGCTTCTGCCGGTTGCGGCCATCACCTTGTCAGGGGTCAGAACACGACCATTATCCAATACCACCTCATAGCCTGTATCTGTCTGTTTAACCTCTGAAATAGTGCGGCCTGAGACCAGATTTATCCCTCTATCTGTCAGGGCTTCTGCAATATGCCGGCGTACATCGTCATCAAATCCGCGAAGCGGTAAATCCGCGCGATAGACCAGATCAACCTGGCTGCCAAATCCGGCAAAGATACCGGCAAATTCCAGAGCGATATATCCGCTACCATAGACCAGAATATGGTTCGGGCGCTGTTTCAGATCCAGCGCTTCATTCGAGGTTATCGCATTTTCGGCCAAACCGGGGATAGCTGGCATGGCCGGATGCCCGCCGGTTGCAATTAATATCCGCTCGGCTGTATAGCTGTCTGTGCCGACCAAAACGCTGTGGGGGCCGGTAATTTTGCCCCACCCTTCTATCAGGGTTGCCCCGGCATTTTTCAGCAAATTGCGATAAATGCCTTCCAGCCTGTCTATTTCCTTATCCTTGGCCGCGATAAGCTGTGCCCAGCTATGGCGCAGCCCGTCCAGCTGCCAGCCAAATCCGGCTGCATCTTCTGCCTCACCGGCAAAACTTGCCCCATAAACCAGCAATTTTTTCGGCACACAGCCGCGTATCACACAAGTCCCGCCTGGCCGGTCGCCTTCGATGACAGCTACCCGCGCCCCATAGCCAGCCGCGATACGCCCGGCACGCACGCCCCCCGAACCTGCCCCGATCACAATAAGATCAAAATCAAACTGGCTGGTCATCATCTCTCTCCGCCTATCTCATGCCGTTATGCCACGCGATTTATAGTCTCTTGCCTGAGTTAAGAATAATTGTCCAGTGGGATAGAAATAATCACTGCCCTGCCAAGGGAGGAAAGACAGGGCAGTGCGCCGATTAGGGCAGAAGAGGGAAATAGCCAGTCCCTAGGCTTCGTCGATATTTTCCATCAAATGCGCAATTCTGAAATCTGCCAGATTACAGGCCGGTAACCGGTCTTCCAAAAGCGTATTTGTGTCATATAAATCTGCTGATTTCCCCTGCATTTCACGGGCAAATAACAGACAGGAAGCAGCAAAGGCCTGGTACTGCAGCGCGTTATTCCTGCCCTTTGATGGCCGCAATATCTGAAAATAGGTCTGCGAGACAGAACCTGTCACACATCCCAAACCTGCCGGCACAGCAAAGGCAGATGGGCTGATAACGCCCACATCCTCGGTCAGGAGCAAGGTCATGAAAGAGGCTAAAAATAACCCGCTGCCATCGCGGGAAAAACTGCAATAAACCAGCAATCTGCCATCTTCTATGCATTCGAGTTGCAGGATTACCGGCGAGGCTTCGGGGTAATATAAAAATTTACCCCCTTCCATTGCGCGTAATTCCCCTGAGAGATAGGCTTGCATTTCTTCTATAAGCATCACATATCCTGTTTTGTCATTTTTCCCGAAAAGAAAAGGTAAAATGATTAAAAACATATTAACGAAGCAGAAAACAGTTATACAAAAGACTAGATCGAAAGGGTTAGTTTTTGACAAAAAACGCGGCCGAGGCAGTTTACATCGCGCCTGCTCTGGCTAAGATGATAGCCCTGACAAGCATCGGCAAATTCTGGAGACAGCCATGACCTTTATCGAAGCAGGCGATCTATTATGGCAACCCCAAAACATTGAAAAAACACAAATTTATCACTTTGCGAGCTATATCAAAAACCGGCATGGATTTGACTGGCACAAAGAGTATGAACAGCTCTGGCAATGGTCTGTGGATGCCCCGGATCTGTTCTGGTCCGCCTTATGGGACTGGCACGGGGTGATAGGTGATAAGGGCAGCCGTTTATTAATTGACGGCGATAAAATGCCCGGGGCGCAATTTTTCCCGGATGCGCGGCTGAATTATGCCGAAAATATGCTGGCAGACGCAGATGACCGCCCGGCCTTTATCGCCTATGGCGAGGATGGCAGATGCACCCGCCTGAGCCGCAAGGAATTGCGGGAAAAGGTACTGGCACTGGCGGGCTGGATGCAGGCAAAGGGCATTGAAAAAGGCGATCGTGTGGCCGCCTATATACCCAATAATGAAACCGCGGTTATCGCCATGCTGGCCACTGCCAGTCTGGGCGCTATTTTTTCCAGCTGTTCGCCTGATTTCGGGTTAAATGGCGTGGCCGATCGTTTTGGCCAGATTACCCCTAAATTACTGATTACAGCAGATGGTTATCGCTATAATGGCAAGCCGATAGACAGGCTGGAAATCATTGCAGAGCTGATGCAAAAATTGCCGTCGCTAGAATATGTGCTGATAGATGCCTATCTCACCCCCCGGCCGGATATCTCTGCCATACCGGGCAGCGGGCTGTTTGCCGATAGCCTGAGCCATGCCCCGATAGATGATTTTTGCCGCGTTGGCTTTAATGATCCTCTGTATATTCTTTATAGCTCCGGGACAACAGGCGCGCCAAAATGTATTGTCCATTCTGCCGGCGGCACGCTGATACAGCATATCAAGGAACATCGCCT
>JAURQT010000061.1 GCA_030835985.1 Alphaproteobacteria bacterium | reverse complement strand
GTTGTCGAATTTTGCCCGATAGCTCAGCCCGCGTGTCCAGGCAAAGATAGAGGCAATCGGGTTGGTCGAGGTTTCCTTGCCTTGCTGATGCTGGCGATAATGGCGGGTCACTGTGCCATGTGCGGCTTCTGCTTCCACTGTCTTGCCATTGGGTGTCATCAAAACAGATGTCATCAGGCCAAGCGAGCCAAAGCCCTGTGCAACTGTATCGGACTGGACATCCCCGTCATAGTTTTTACACGCCCACACAAAACCGCCTTCCCATTTCATGGCACAGGCAACCATGTCATCGATTAAACGGTGCTCATAGGTGATGCCGGCGGCTTCAAACTTGTCTTTAAATTCTGCTTCAAATACTTCTTCGAACAGATCCTTAAACCGGCCATCATAGACTTTCAAAATAGTGTTTTTGGTGGACAAATATACCGGCCAGCCCAAATCCAGCCCGTAATTCATACAAGCACGGGCAAAGCCGCGAATAGACTCGTCCAGATTATACATCGCCATCGCCACACCGCCATCCGGGAAGTCAAAAACGGTATGGGTGGTCGCTTCACTGCCATCTGCCGGCTGAAAGGTCAGGGTTAATGTACCGGCACCGCTTACTTTCATATCGGTAGCGCGATACTGGTCACCAAAGGCATGACGGCCTATTACAATAGGCTTTGTCCAGCCCGGTACCAGGCGTGGCACATTATTACAGATAATAGGCTGGCGAAACACGGTGCCGCCCAGAATGTTACGGATAGTCCCGTTGGGCGATTTATACATACGGTTCAGGTTAAATTCCTCTACCCGTGCCTCATCCGGTGTGATGGTCGCACATTTTACCGCTACGCCATATTTTTTGGTGGCGTTCGCGGCATCAATGGTAATCTGGTCATCGGTCTCATCTCTGGCTTCGATGCCCAGATCGTAATATTTCAAATCGATATCCAGATATGGGAAAATCAGCTTGTCTTTGATTTTCTGCCAGATGATCCGGGTCATTTCATCGCCGTCCATCTCAACAATAGGTGTTTTTACTTTGATCTTCGCCATAACGCTTCCCCTTCGATTACTGGCTATATAATATATGGATAGAGGTGACTATACTGCCCTGTCACATAGCGCGAGCAAGGCTTTGCCACACCGCCCCTATGTACTGGTTTTGTGATGTCTGTGCAAGGCCAAGAGCAGGTTTTAGCCCGAGTTTTTCCCCAGATGCCGGTCGATGAGATCAACAAGGTGATCCGGGTCACTGCCAACATGAAAATCGATAATGCCGCGATTATGGATAAAACCCTGGCTTTCGGCATGTTCCATCATGCCCAGCAAGGGTTGCCAATAGCCGGCAATATCGAGGGCAAAGACAGGGGCTTGCAACAGCCCAAGCTGTTTCCATGTCATCACCTCCATCATTTCATCCAGCGTCCCAAGCCCGCCCGGCAAAACAACAAATCCGGCAGAATCCTTATACATGGTGGCTTTGCGCTCATGCATGGATTCCACAATGAGCAGCTTTTGAATATCGCCATTTCCTACCTCGAGGGATTCCAGAAAATGAGGAATAATGCCGGTAACATGGCCGCCAGCATTCAGCGCGCCTCTGGAAAATGCCCCCATCAGCCCGGTGCGCCCGCCGCCATAAATAACGCTAAAATTTCTGGCCGCCAGCATACCGCCCAGCCGTTCGGATTCGCGCTCATAATGGTCGTGAATACCTTTGGCCGCACCTGCAAAAACACAAAGCTGTCTCATCTTATTTTCAAACCTTTATCCAAATCCGGGCTGTTATTCGGGCTGTTTATAGACAATAAATGCCCCTAATCGCACTTTATCTTATGCCCGTTTCAGGGGGTAGTCTATGGCTGCTTCAGGTTAAAATTCTGAATTACATGATTTAGGCCAAACGGTAATTTCAGGAAAGGCCAGTGGGCAATATCGTGAAAGGCCAGTGGGCAATATCGGGAAAAGCCAGTGGGCAATATCGGGAAAGGCCAATGGGCAATATCGGGAAAAGCCAATGGGCAATATCGGGAAAGGCCAGTGGGCAATATCGTGAAAAGATTGTAATAGTTTATTTTCGCAAGTAGCATATAACCTAACGCCATTTCAAGAGCAGGGCGAGCAAAGCAGGGGGGTGAAAATGCGGCTGATTTTCGGATTATTATTGCTGGGCGGCGGCGCACTGGCCGCTT
This sequence comes from Alphaproteobacteria bacterium, assembly GCA_030835985.1. Lineage (GTDB taxonomy): Bacteria > Pseudomonadota > Alphaproteobacteria > Puniceispirillales > Puniceispirillaceae > JADHLI01. Next base: position 21,417 of record JAURQT010000061.1, on the reverse strand, counting down.
TGGCGGTCGCATGGATGTTTTATTCTACCAGCGAGCCAAATACCGGCACTGCCCAAACAGATGTCAGCCAGGCCTCTTCTGCCCCTGAAAATACAGACCCGCCCGGCTCCGAACAGATAGAAGCAGATACACAAAATAGCCAGGCATCTTCGCCGCCTTCGGATGCCGGCACAGACCAGCCCCTGAGTATCGATGTGGCGCGTATTGGCCCGGATGGCTCGGCTGTTATTGCGGGCAGTGCACCGCCGCAAACTGAAATCCGCCTGCTGGACACAGATCAGCCTCTGGCAAAAACCCTGTCCAACAGCAATGGCGAATGGGTTGCCATACCCGATCAGCCCCTTAGCCCTGGCAGTCATCTGATTATTGCAGAAATGACCGGCAAGGATGGACAGATTATCCGCTCGGAACGCGGGGTATTAATAGAGCTGGCCGAAACTGGTAATGAAAAACCGCTGGTGGCATTGGTGCCGATGACTGGTGATGCGGCAACCGAAATCCTGTCTGCACCTGATGCGCTGGCCAGTGCCAATATCCCGAAATTCGGGGCTTCCGGTGAAAGCGCAACCGATAGTGCCAGCATTGTTGCCAGAAGAGAGGTTGCGACCATATTGGTAGCGTTGCCTGAAATTTCCATTGGCACGCTTAGCTGGCATTCAGCAAATATTCTGGAAATTAAGGGGCAATCTGTAGGCGGGGCGGCCATATCCGGGTCATTTGGCGGGCAAAAATTTGGCGATGTTCAGCTGGCAGAGGATGGCAGCTGGTCAACCAAAATCAGTGTGCCTGCCAGCCAGACAGGCCGGGCAGTGATACAGGCAAATCTGCTGGATCTGGATGATAGTATCGCGCTGACAACCCAGATAGAGATAGATATCGCACAGCTGGATGTTGGTCTGGATGGCAGTGAAATGGTGGTAATCCGCAAGGGCGATGTGTTGTGGCGCATTGCCTATCGCACCTATGGCAGGGGGATACGCTATCTGGATATTTTGAAACGAAATGCGACCCGCATTGATGATCCGGATTTGATTTATCCCTCGCAGATATTTGCCTTGCCGGAAACCGCTAATCAGGCGCAATAGGGGGCGCGAAAGACTAATCAGTTTTGCCATAAGGTGAATGAATGAGATGATAAAGGCGTTGTTTGGGAAATATTTTCATGTGCCGCGCCAACAGCCCGGCTGGCCTATTCTGGCGATTGCCGGGGGGCTGACAGCGATATTCAGTGCGCTTTATCTGCCGCTCGGTCTGATAGGGCTGGCAGGGTTTATCTATCTGAAAATTATTTTACGGATGCCAAAGCGCCGGCAACCCGATATTAAAGCTGGCCAGATTGCCGCCCCGATAGATGGTCAAATCCTGATGATACATCATGACAGGAAAAATGCCAGATATCTGGTGCGCGTGCGCCCCGACTGGTTCAACAGCCATATTGCCTATGCCCCCATAGACGGGCTGATTGACCAGCAAATATGGTATGACGGGGATTTTACCGCCTTTGGAGATGCAGAAATGCCAGGCCCTTCTTGTGCACGCCAGGAGATTATCTTTCTGCCTTCTGGCGATGCTTCTTTTGGCGACAGGATAGCTATGACCCATTATGGCGAGCCTTTTGTTCGTATATTGCAAAGCTGTTTGCCAGAAGGGCGACAGGTAAATCCCTCTATGGCGGTGGCCCTGGGGGTGGTGCGCCCAAAAATCGATATCAGCTTTCCCGATAGCTATCTGGTGATGGTCGTGCCAGGCAAGCGATGTCTGGCTGGCGAGACAATCCTGGCCGATAAAAGCTAATGCCATAAAGGGGCTAAAGGGCTGTTACAGGCCCAGCATAGAGCTTGGATAAATATGTTTGATGCATCTTTACGTCCTTATATAAACCCGCCTCTGAGCTGGCTGGCAGGCGGCTGCATCGCCCTGGGGCTTACCGCCAATGGTTTGACCATCATTGGATTTGTTTTCGGGGTATTTTGTGCGGTTTTTGTGGCTAACGGGTTTTTTATCGCTGCACTGATATGCCTGATGTTCAATCGGCTATGTGACGGGCTGGACGGGGCAGTGGCGCGGCGAACGGGCAGCAGTGATTTTGGCGGCTATCTGGATATTGTCTGTGATTTTATTTTTTATGCGATGCTGCCTTTTGCCTTTATGATATTTGCGGCCGAAAATGCCCTTGCAGCCGGCTTTTTGATGCTCAGTTTTGTTGGCACCGGCAGCAGTTTTCTGGCCTATGCCATACTGGAAGCAAAAACCCCCGAAATTTTGACAAAAAAAACAAATGCCCCGGCCGTGCAGAAAAAAAGTTTCTTTTATCTGGGCGGGTTAACCGAAGGGGCGGAAACCATCGCTGTTTTTGTGCTGATGCTGATATTCCCCGGCTGGTTTACCATTTTTGCCTGGATTTTTGGCAGCTTATGTATTCTGACAACGGGCTGGCGTATCCATGCCGCATTTTCTGATTTCAATAAGGCATAAAATAACCCATGATGAGAGTTGAAACACACGCCGAGCCATGTAACTAGATTATAAGAGGCTGTAGTTGGCGCTGCACCTGATATGACAGGACGGGCAGGGTCTAAAAAGGAAGGAAGATGAGATGAAATTTGGAATTGGTCAAACCGTCAAACGCCTGGAAGATAGAAACCTTTTGATAGGGAAGGGGGCGTTTACCGATGACCAGATGCCAGGAGAAGGACGGGCGGTTGCTTTTTTACGCGCCCCTTTTGCCCATGCCCGTATCACCCATCTTGACCTTGAGGCAGCGCGCGGCTGTGACGGGGTGGTTCTGGCCGCCGCTCAGGCAGATTTGGATGCCGATAATGTCGGGGAAATTCAATGCCTGTTTTATCCTGAAAACCGGGATGGCAGTAAAGTACCGCACACCACAAAACCGCCTATGGCACGCGATATTGTCCGCCATGCAGGCGATCTGATAGCGATGGTGGTGGCCGAAACGCGGCAACAGGCGATGGATGCGCTGGATCTGATAGAGGTGGATTATAACCCGCTGGATGCGGTGACAGATGTCTATGATGCGATGCGCCCCGATGCCCCACAAATCCATAGCGAATATAAAAACAATATCGTTTTTGACTGGGAAGCCGGGGCGATTGACACGGCAAGAACAGCGATTGATGACGCAGTGGCCAGGGGCGCAGAGCTGGTCGAAATTGATGTGATCAATAGCCGGGTCATGCCCAATGCAATGGAAACCCGCCCGGTGGTGGCGATGCCGTTTGCGGAAACAGACGGCTTGCGTCTATGGCTGCCCAGCCAGGGACCGGTGGGGCTGGCGGGCCAGATTGCCGATGCGCTGGGCTATGAAAAAGACCAGCTGCAAGTGCTGACAGGCGATGTCGGGGGCGGATTTGGCTATAAAATCTTCCTGCATCCAGAACAGCTCTGTATTGCCTGGGCGGCGAAAACTACAAATAGCCTGGTGCGCTGGCAACAGGACAGGTCTGACGCTTTTTTATCAGACCTGCATGGGCGCGATAATCGCTCGGTTGCCCGTGCGGCGGTAGATAAGAATGGCAAGGTACTGGCACTGGATGTTCGGGTTCATGCCAATATGGGCTCGTGGCTGTCCAATTTTTCCTGTTATATTCCGACCCTCTCTGGCTGTCGTACCCTGACCGGGCCCTATGATATTCAAATTGCGGGAATGCAAGTGCTGGGCATTGTTACCAATACCCCAGCGGTGGATGCGTTTCGCGGGGCTGGCCGGCCAGAGGCAAATTATTTGCTGGAACGATTGATGGATCATATCGCGGTGCAGATGAAGCTGGATCGCATATCTGTCCGCCAAGCCAATCTTATTCAGCCAGATCAGATACCCTATGCGATGGTCGAAGGGGGGGCTGTTGATTCAGGGGATATGCCCGGATTGCTGGCCGATGCGATGGAAAAGGCTGACTGGCAGGGTTTTGATGCGCGCAGAAAACAGGCACGTGCCAACGGAAAATATCTGGGCATAGGCCTGGCGATGTATTTGGAACAATGTGGCGGCGGCGGCGATGCCGGCGTGGATGTCGAATTTCAGGCAGATGGCACGGCCGTCATTTATGCTGCCCAACAGGATAATGGCCAGGCACACCGCACCACGCTGACCCAGATTTTCTCGCATCAGCTGGGCTATGATGTGGACAAGATCAAAATTGTTCAGGGCGATAGTTTACGCACACCTGCCGGTACAACAGGCGGGGCGCGTATGTCTGCGGTACTGGGCTCAACCCTGTCACAGGCCGCCGATTTAATCGCAGAAAAAGCCAGACCCTTTGCCGCAGAAAAGCTGGAAGCCAATAGCGAGGATATCCAGTTTGCCGAAGGGATTTTCAGTGCCACTGGTACAAACCGTTCTATCGAAATTGAAGAGCTGGTCAGCCTTTTGGCAACCGATAATCCGGGCGAACACCCCCTTAATCAGGTGCATGAATATACCACCAAAGGGGCAAGCTACCCCTATGGCTGTCATATTGTCGAGCTGGAGGTGGATATGGCGACCTTGCAGCCTAAAATCCTGCGTTATACGGTGGTCGATGATATCGGCAATATCATTAACCCCATGACCTTTGCTGGCCAGATACATGGCGGCATAGCGCAAGGGGTAGGTCAGGCATTATATGAACATGTCGCCTTTGATGAAGATGGCCAGCTTTTGGCAGGCTCTCTGATGGATTACACCCTGCCACGTGCCGATCATCTGCCGTCTTTTTCTGTCAACACCCGCAATACGGTCTGTCAGAATAATGTGCTGGGCGTCAAGGGGGTAGGCGAGGCAGGGGCCATTGGTGCACCGCCTGCGGTTATCTCTGCTTTGTGTGATGCGCTGGATATTGTGCATATTGAAATGCCGGCCACCTTGCAGGCTATCTGGCAGGTGATGAAGCCAAAAAAGGAAGCAGTATGACCGCAAAAATTGTCAAAACAGATGCAGAATGGCGTGCCCAGCTTGATGAAGAGCAATATCGGGTAACGCGTAAACATGGCACAGAACGCGCCTTTACCGGCCGCTATCATGATAATCATCAAAGCGGCTCTTATGGCTGTATCTGTTGCGGGGCAGAATTATTTCATAGCGACCAGAAATTTGATTCTGGTACGGGTTGGCCGTCTTTTACCGCCCCTTCGGTTGCCGAAAATGTTGGCGAGAAATCCGATAGAAGTTTCTTTATGGTGCGCACAGAGGTGCATTGCGCGCAATGTGACGCCCATTTAGGCCATGTCTTTGAAGATGGGCCGGTGGATGCGGGCGGCTTGCGCTATTGCATCAATTCAGCCTCTCTTGATTTTCAAAAAGAAGAGTAGCGGGTAAAAAAAATCAGGCTTTTTTCAGGGCGAATGGCTGTTAAGGGAAGCCCTTGAAAAAGCTATCTGGCAATAGTTGCGCTATCTGCGTTTGTGAAGGGAGGGAGAACAACACAAATGGACGCGCAAATTCTATTGCCAGAAACTGAAATAAAGGGCTCTGATAGCAGGGGGCTAACCTTTGCAGTCCGGGCTAGGAGCGATGCTTTTGCTGATGCCAGGCTCTTTCATGCTGTTTGTTGTGGCGGTGTTCTTTCATTTCTTGTCTGGTAATCAGCCCGTCACGATTGGCATCTACCGCTTCAAACATACTTAAATGGCGGTTGGAAAATTCTTCCAAACTTATTTGGCCATTGCCATCATCATCCAGACTGGCAAACCGGTTTTTCAGCATATTATTCACCTCTTCTAGCGAGATTTGTCTGTCCTGATTGCTGTCTATGGCATGAAACAAGGATTTAAATCCGCGTCCATATTTTTGGCCATTTTGCCCCTTTTCATGCGTGTGCGAGGCGCTGTGATCCCCGCCCTTGCCGCGGTGATATGATTTATCCAGATTTGCCATAGCCAGCCCACTGACCAGCACCACACTTGCTGCCCCACCAAGACCCATTAACCAGTAATATTTTGACTTCATGCGAACTCTCCTTTAATGCTCTGTCCTTGTTTTAAAATGGATTGTGAGGCAAATTTTCAGGTAGCTGGTTGCCAGCAGAATTTTTAACTTCACCAAGGATAAGTTAGACAGGCAAATTGGGCGGGTTCAGGGCTGTAAAAAGGCAGGAACAAGGCCAAGAGCTAAAATATCAAAAAAAAGGTTCGGGAACGAAAAAATATGAGCAGGTCAGAATTATCTAGAATTACCGGTACAACAGATGTTTTTGCCTGTATCGCCTATCCAGCCAGTCATGTGCGCGCGCCGATGATTTTTAACAGGATTTTTTCAGAAAAAGACCTGGATCATGTGATGGTCGCACTGGCTATTCCCCCCCAGGGGCTGGCCGCCGCGATGGAAGGCTTGCGCGCACTGGGCAATTTTAAGGGGGCAGCGGTCACCATTCCGCATAAAATGCCGCTTGCCGCCCCATGTGATGAATTGGGGCCTGGCGCACAGGCGGCCGAAGCGGTCAATGCCATCGCCTTTACAAAGGACAGACGCCTGATAGGCGATAATTTTGACGGGCAAGGTTTTGTAGCCGGTTTGCGCGGTGAAAATCCCTGCGGCGATGCCGAGGGTAAAGTCTTTACAGATAAAAAAATATTGCTGATCGGGGCAGGCGGGGCTGGCCGGGCAATTGCCCTTGCACTGGCAGGATGTGGTGTCAGGCAGATAGATATCACCAACCGTACGCCCGAAAATGCAGAAAAAGCGGTCAGGCTGGCGAAAAAAATTGTGCCGGATGCACGGATGCAGACAATTGCCAGCGATGCGATCGAATTTGATAGCTATGATATGGTGATTAATGCAACACCGCTTGGTTTGCATGGCGATGACCCGATGCCCTTTGATGTGCATCTGCTATCGGAAAGCTGTCTGGTTTGTGATATTATCATGGTACCTGAACGCACCGCTTTGATTGATGCCGCTGAGGCACGGGGATTGAAGGTGCATTTAGGGCGTCATATGCTGGATTATCAAATGCAGCTGATTGGCGAATTTATGGGCGCGATTTAACCGATTTTTTAAAAAATTACAGATAATCACTTATTGAAACTTATCGCCGAGCAGATTAAGTAAGAAGAGCGCATTAAAAGCTGGATTGGACAGTTACATGGCTGAAGAAACAAGCTGGACAGAAGAACGCCTTGAGATGCTGAAAGCATTGTGGGAAGAAGGGCTTTCTATATCGCAAATTGGCGAAAGGCTGGGCGTTACCCGTAATGCGGTGGCCGGCAAGGCTCACCGGCTGAATTTGCGCAAACGCCAATCCCCTATCGCCAGAAAGCCGAAAAAAGCGGTTGAGCCGGAACCGCCAAAAGATTTGCCCTTGCGCCTGGCTCTGCGCGGCATTGAATGGTCGCGTTCCAAATGTGTGTGGCCTAGCGGCGATCCAAAAACCATAGAATTCAGCTTTTGCGGTCAGGCGATTGTCCCGGGCAAGCCCTATTGCCCAGAACATTGTGAACTCGCCTATACCACGTCGCGCGATGGAAGCTAGACAGACCCCGGCGGTAATTCGCCGCCAGGATTATACCCCTTTTGGCTGGATTATTGACCAGACTGAACTGGATGTTCAGCTATATGCCGACAAGGCGGTTATCGCTGTCACTCTGGATATTTGCCCCAATCGCGATGCCGCCCCAACCGATAAATTGCTTTTGAATGGCGAGCATCAGGAACTTGTTTCTGTGTATGTGGATGGCAGGCCGCTCGACCCATCACGCTATCAGCTGGAAGATGGAAAGCTGGTTATTTCCGGGCTGTCTGACAGGCATAGGGTCATGGTTACCTCCGCCCATAACCCTTATAAGAACACCGCCCTGGAAGGGCTATATGCGTCGGGGGGTATGTTATGTACCCAATGCGAGCCCGAAGGTTTTCGCCGGATTTGCTTTTATCCTGACAGGCCGGATGTGATGAGCGTCTTTCGCGTGCGTATCGAAGCAGATATCGCCTGGCCAAATTTGCTGAGTAACGGCAATCTGGTAGAAAAAGGAGGCGCTGGCAAGGGGCGTCATTTCGCCCTCTGGCATGACCCGCATAAAAAACCGGCCTATCTGTTTGCACTGGTCGCCGGGGATTTGGAATGTGTGGCAGATAGCTTTACCACCGCCTCTGGCCGCCATGTGGATTTGCATATCTATGTGGAAAAGGGCAATGCCGGTTTGACCGGACACGCTATGGATAGCCTGAAACGCTCTATGAAGTGGGATGAGGATGTGTATGGCCTGGAATATGATCTGGATTTATTCCAGATTGTCGCGGTCAGCCATTTCAATATGGGCGCAATGGAAAATAAAGGGCTGAACATCTTTAACAGCAAATTTGTTCTGGCCGATGCCCTTACTGCAACCGATGATGATCTGATGCGTGTCGAGGCGATTATCGCCCATGAATATTTCCATAACTGGACAGGTAACCGTGTGACCTGTCGGGACTGGTTTCAATTAACGCTAAAAGAGGGGTTAACCGTCTTTCGCGATCAATGTTTTAGTGCCGATATGCATGATGCGGCGGTTAAGCGTGCAGAAGATGTCGCCACCTTGCGGGCTATTCAGTTTAGCGAAGATGCCAGCCCTACTGCCCATCCTATCCGCCCGGAAAGCTATAGCGAGATTAATAATTTCTATACGCCCACTGTCTATGAAAAGGGGGCAGAGGTTATCCGGATGATCCATGCCAGGCTGGGGGTGGCAGGTTTCCACGCCGGAATGGATTTATATTTTGCCCGCCATGATGGGCAGGCTGTGACGTGTGATGATTTTATTTCTGCGATGGCAGATGCAAATGATACAGATTTATCGGCTTTTAGCCTGTGGTATCGCCAGGCAGGTACACCGCAATTATCGGCAAGGCGGATATCGCGCGATGGCCAGTATCTGACATTGGAACTATCCCAAAAACTTGGCCCAACGGCCGCCGGGACACCGACAGATGCCATGCCTATTCCTGTTCGACTGGGCTTTGTGGCGGGTGATGGCCGCGCCCTTGCCCATTCAATAGAGGGGGGGGATGTGTCTGATGAACATATTGTCCTGCTGGAAGGCGATAGACAGCTTGTTGATATCAGCTTTACAGACGGAGAGAGCGCAGCAGAGGCTGTACCGTCCCTTTTGCGAGGTTTTTCGGCTCCTGTGCGTCTTTATGATGACCTCTGCGCCGAAGAGTTGGGGGTGCTGGCCGCCTATGACGCGGATAGCTTTAACCGCTATGAAGCGTGCCAGAGGCTGGCCCATAATGTGCTGGGCGCGCGCCTGGATGGCCAGGATGACAGCCAAAGCGAGACAGCCCTTATCCATGCCTTGCGCCTGGTTCTGGCCGATAATCGCCTGCGCGATGATTTCAAGGCATTATGTCTGTCTATCCCCGGTCAGGCAGATACCGAACAACGCGCAGAACAGGCAGACCCGCCGCAAATCTTTCGCCAAAGAATGGATTTACAGGCACGGCTGGGCAACGCCTTGCAAGACGATATCCGCCCTATTATACATGGCACGGCGCAGCTGGAAAATGCCGCCGGTCGCAGCGTGCAAAACCGCTTGCTGGCGATGGCCTGTGCCAGTGGTAATGAAACAGCTTTTGATATTGCCCTGCAGCAATCTGAAAATCTGAATATGAGCCTGTCCATGGGCGGCTTGCAGGCACTAAATCACAGCGACCACGCCTATCGCCAACAGGCACTGGACAGCTTTTATCATCGCTGGCAGGAACAACCGCTGGTGATGGAAAAATGGCTGATGCTCTCTTCTACCTCTTCTGTGCATAGCACGATAGGCACGATACGCGCCTTGATGCAAGACCCGGTATTTGATGCCAGCAATCCAAATAAATTGCGCTCTGTTCTGGGGGCATTTGCGGCCGCTAACCCGACCTTTTTTCATAAAGCAGATGGGTCAGGCTATCAGTTTATTGCAGAAGAGCTGGTGGCATTGGACAAGCGCAATCCGCAAATCGCCGCGCGTATGGGGATTTCTCTTACCCGTTTTGCCAATTACGGGGTGATGCGCCAAAAACAGATGCGTGACGCCTTAAATTTCCTTGCCGGCCACACTCTGTCGCGCGATCTTCAAGAGGTCGTCTCAAAAGCGCTGAAAAGCTCATAAAAGCACCTTCTCAGCTTGTTCAATAGATGATTAAGGCGTGATAGGGGCTTGTTCCTAGCGCAAAAAGGCCGGGATATGGTCGCTATCGCGGAAACTGTTGCCCTTCCATTCAGGGGGGCGTTTTTCATCCGGATATTTCGCATCACGCGCAGCCCCAGTTTTTTCATTTCCTGTCCGGGCGTTTTCATTCATGGCCTGTTTTTTGCCCGATTTTTTGTTTCTGCTGCGTGATTTGCCCCCAGAGTCTGTATCTGGTGCTGTATCAGATGTATTGCCTGTTTTTTTACCTGCCTTCGGCGTGCTGGCATCCGCTGTCTGATCATCGCCAGTATTTTCCTGCCCGTCCAGCAGGATAGATTGGCCGATAAGGGTTTCAATAGCATGAAGATATTTTTTATCATCCTCGCTGGCGGCAAGGGTGAAGGCAGAGCCGGAACGTCCCGCCCGACCTGTCCGGCCAATGCGATGGACATAATCCTCGGCATTGGATGGCACATCAAAATTAAACACATGGCTAACAGACGGGATATCCAGGCCGCGTGCCGCCACATCCGAGGCGATTAGCAAGGTTACCCGGCCTTCTTTAAAGTCTGACAAGGCGGCCAGACGCGCAGATTGGGTCATATCCCCATGCAAGGCAGCGACGTTAAATTCATGGCGTTTTAGCGAAGAAAGCAGGGTAGAAATATCGCGCTTGCGATTGCAGAAAATAACCGCATTTTGCAAGGTTTCGCGGCGTAACAGCTTGCGCAGCACGTCGCGCTTGTCACGCGGCTTTGTCCAGATAAGGCGCTGGCTGACGGTATCTGCTGTACTGGCAGGTTTGGCGACCTCGATAATTTTCGGATTCATCACAAATTTTTTGCCGATTTTGTGAATTTCTTCTGACAGGGTGGCCGAAAAGAACAGGGTCTGGCGCATCACAGGCAGATAGCCGACAATCCGCTCTACATCCGGGATAAAGCCCATATCCAGCATTCTGTCCGCTTCATCAATTACCAGAATCTTTACATCCTGCAGCAATACTTTGCCGCGTTCAAAATGATCCAGCAATCGCCCGGGCGTAGCAATAAGCACATCCACGCCCTTATCCAGGGCAGCTTCCTGGTCAGAAAAACTGACCCCGCCGATCAGTAACGCCATGCTGAGGCGGTGATTTACCGAAAATTTTCCAAAGGATTCTGCCACTTGAGCAGCTAATTCGCGGGTCGGAGCCAGAATAAGCGAGCGCGGCATACGTGCCTTTGCCCGTCCGGCATCCAGTATATCTATCATGGGCAGGGTAAAAGAGGCGGTTTTGCCTGTACCTGTCTGGGCAGAACCCAGAATATCGCGCCCCATCAATACAGATGGAATAGCCGCTTCCTGGATAGGTGTGGGCGTTTCATATCCTAGCGCATCGACTGCATTTGCAAGGCCGTCGCTCAGACCTAAATCTAAAAATGGAGAAGTAATCACAGACCCCTTAATGCACGCCATATCAAATGCGTGTGATCTCTTGAATATTAAATTCACAACGTTGCCCTTACAAGAGCTTGTCTGAAAGGGATGACCCTTCATACAGGAATTATGGGTTCTGGTCAAACGTATGTATAAGCAGGGTAAAGGGTTTTAATCACGGCCAATCTGTCGTAGATTTTTGGCGTAGATTTCAGTCGTAGATTTCAATCCTCTATTTTTATGCCAGAATTCAAAAGCAAAGTGTGAAAAATGACCCGATTAATTCTTGTCCCCGGCCTGTTATGCACCGATATTTTATTCACCCCCCAAATTGCTGCCCTAAAAGATGAGACAGAGTTGGTCATTGCCGATACATTTGGCATGGATAGCATCACCGGTATGGCCGAAAAATTGTTGCAGGAAAATGACGGCGATCTGATAGTGGCCGGGCTTTCCATGGGCGGATATATCGCTCTGGAAGCCGCAAGGCTGGCACCGGACAGGGTACGCGGCCTGGGGCTGTTATCTACCGCAGCTGACAAGGACACAGAGAAGAAAACCAAAATGCGTCAAGAGCTTATACGGCTTTCTTCAATTGGAAAGTTTAAAGGGGTGACGCCGCGCCTCTTGCCGCAATTCCTGTCCCCGGCCGCATTGGAAGATACAGCATTAACCCATCAGGTAATGGTGATGGCCGAGACCGTCGGGCAAGAGAATTTTACCCTGCAGCAAACCGCCATTATGGGGCGGCGCGACCAGACAGAGGGGCTGAAAAATTATCCCCATCCCGCCCTGGTATTATGCGGTATGCTGGATGTATTAACCCCGCCGGAAAAATCAGAAGAAATGGCCAGCCTGTTACCCGATGCCGAGCTGGTGTTATTGCCAGAGATAGGCCATTTATCCACGCTGGAAGCCCCGCAAGACTGTATAGAGGCTCTCCGGCGTCTGATAAAAAGGGTTGAGAAGCAGAAACAGGATGCCAGCTAAAACACCGGCTAAACACCGGCTAAATGCTTCTTGAAAACCTGTCAAAGCCGGTTATCAGACGTCCAAATCCTCGATTACCTCATAGGCATGGTCGCGGATATAGCCAAATCGCAATTCCGGCTTTTTGCCCATCAGGGTGGTGACCAGCCTGTCTACCTCTCGGCGCGCATCTGCCCCGCTCATATCCCGCATTGGCAAGTCCACTTGCAACAGCCTTCTGGTTTCTTTATTCATTGTGGTTTCTTTTAGCTGGGCAGGGGGCATTTCCCCCAGCCCTTTAAAGCGGCTAATCTCTACCTTGCTGCGGCTGTTAAACTGGCTTTCCAGCAGCGCCTGTTTATGCTCGTCATCCAGCGCATAGGCGGTTTTGCTGCCTTGTGTCATCCGGTAAAGGGGGGGCTGTGCCAGATAAAGGCGTCCCTGTTCGATTAATTGCGGCATTTCCCGATAGAAATAGGTCATCAAAAGGGCCGCGATATGCGCCCCATCCACATCGGCATCTGTCATGATGATAATCTTGCCATAGCGCAAATTATCTACAACGAAATCCTTGCCGCGCTTTACCCCCAATGCCAGCCCCAAATCCGATAATTCCTGATTTTGGCTCAGCTTGTCTGCGGTGGCACTGGCCACATTCAGTATTTTGCCGCGCAAGGGCAGAACCGCTTGTGTTTTACGGTTCCGTGCCGATTTTGCTGACCCGCCCGCACTATCCCCTTCCACCAGAAATAATTCTGTCTGATCGGTATCAGCTTCGGAACAATCGGCCAGCTTGCCTGGCAGACGCAATTTACGAGTGGCGGTTTTACGGGCAACCTCTTTTTCCTTGCGCCGTCTTTTACGCTCTTCCATGCGCTCTATGGCGCGCTCCAACAGGTCATTTGCCCGTTCCGGCTCCGAGGTCAGCCATAGCTCAAATCGGTCTCTTACCGCTGTTTCTGTCTGGCGGGTGGCTTCGGTTGAGACCAGCTTTTCCTTGGTTTGTCCCTGAAATTGCGGGTCACGGATAAAAACAGATAACATGCCAGCGGTACTGGCCAGCACATCATCGGCTGTCAGCTCGGCACTGCGTTTACTGCCTGTCAGCTCGCCATAGGCACGAATACCGCGCACAATCGCCTGGCGAAACCCGTTTTCATGCGTGCCGCCCAGTGGGGTGGGAACTGTATTGCAATAGGAATGGAAAAACCCGTCCTCGCTTTCCGCAAGCCAGGTGAGCGCCCATTCAAATTTCTGGCCTTCCAGTTCAATTTGCGCAGCAAAGGGGCTGGCCAGCATCAGGGGCTTGTCTGCGGTGCTATGTGCCAGATAATCGGCCAGACCGCCTGGAAAACATAATACGGCTTCTTCAGGGGTTTGGCTGTCTTTTATCAGCTCTGCCGGGCAATGCCAGCGAATTTCCACGCCGGCAAACAGATAGGCCTTGGATTGAGCCATTGAAAATAGCTGGGCAGGTTTAAACCGGCATCCTGCCCCGAAAATTTCTTCATCGGGCTGAAAGCGTATCAAAGTGCCGCGCCGATTGGCCGTTGGGCCAACAACTGTCAGGCCGCCTTTTGCCTTACCGCGCGAAAAAACCTGGCTATAAAGAGTTTTATCACGGGCAACCTCTACCTCCAGCATAGAGGAAAGCGCGTTCACCACAGAGGCGCCCACCCCATGCAAGCCCCCGGAGGTCTGATAGGCCTTGCCTGAAAATTTCCCGCCTGCGTGAAGGGTGGTTAAAATCACCTCCAATGCAGATTTATCTGGAAATTTAGGGTGCGGGTCAACCGGAATGCCGCGCCCGTTATCGCGGATAGATAAACAATTTTCAGCTTCGAGACGGATATCAATCCAGCTGGCATGACCCGCGACCGCCTCATCCATTGAATTATCCAGTATCTCTGCTGCCAGATGGTGCAGGGCGCGCTCGTCTGTCCCGCCAATATACATACCCGGGCGATGGCGCACCGGCTCCAGCCCTTCTAGAACTTCAATCTGGCTCGCATCATAATCTGTTTTCTGGGCGTTATTGCCAAATAGATCGACCATAAAAGATACCTGTTCATACCAAGGCTAGGATGACGGGCAATAGATGCCCTGAAACTCTACCCTAACCTACAATATATAGGGGGCAAATTAAAGAGAATATACGAAGTAAGGAAAATTCTGCGGTTAACTAATTATTTAGATTTATCTGATATAATCAATATTCACGGCGATGGAACGCCACAGATTTTAAAAATCGGGAAGGAAGAGGGATGTTTAAAACAGGAGCGTTATCTTTATGCCCTCGCAGCTTTCTGCCTATCAACAGCTTTTCAAAAACTTCCTGCAACTTTTGGCGATCCTTATCGCGGTGATATTGATTCTGGCCTTTATGATATTGCCAGAACAGATTACCTGAAACAGATTATCTGGGAAGGGATGCCGGAGGCGGGTTTTGATCATTTAAGATAAAAAAATCCCCCCCTCAGAGACAGGCGCCGAGGGGGGGTGGTTTTTTCATTTTTTAGCCTGGCATATGTTAGCCTGGCAGATATTAATAAGAGTAATACATCTGGAATTCGATCGGATGCGGTGCGTGTTCCAATGCGATGACTTCTTCCATCTTCAGCTCGATAAAGGCATCGATTTGGTCATCGGTGAACACATTGCCTTCTGTCAGATAGGCACGATCGGCATCCAGGCTTTCCAGCGCTTCACGAAGAGATGCACAAACGGTCGGAATTTTTGCCAATTCTTCTGCTGGCAAATCATACAAATCCTTGTCCATCGCATCGCCCGGGTGGATCTTGTTACGGATACCGTCCAGACCAGCCATCAGCATGGCTGAAAAGGCCAGATACGGGTTGGCGGTTGCATCCGGGAAGCGAACTTCAACGCGCTTGCCCTTTGGATTGGATACAAAGGGTATCCGGCAGGAAGCAGAACGGTTGCGGGCTGAATAGGCCAGCAGAACCGGGGCTTCAAAGCCTGGTACCAGACGCTTGTAGCTGTTGGTAGACGGGTTGGTGAAAGCGTTTAGTGACTTGGCGTGCTTGATGATGCCGCCAATGTAATAAAGCGCGCTCTCAGACAAATCGGCATAGCCATTACCGGCAAATAGAGGCTTGCCATCTGACCATAGGGACTGGTGCACATGCATACCCGAGCCATTATCGCCAGCGATAGGCTTTGGCAGGAAAGTCGCAGATACACCGTACGCATGGGCAACCTGATGCACAGCATATTTATATAGCTGCATATTATCGGCTGTTTCCAGCAATGTGCCGAACTTCATGCCCAGCTCATGCTGAGACGGGGCAACTTCATGGTGATGCTTTTCAACCGGCACACCCATATCAGCCATAACAGCCAGCATTTCAGAACGGATATCCTGGCCTGAATCAATTGGCGGTACAGGGAAATAGCCGCCCTTTACGCCCGGGCGGTGACCCATATTGCCTTCTTCATAATCGCGCGCCGAATTATAGGGGCCTTCGATAGAATCAACCTTGAACATCGCACCGTTCATGGACACATCAAATTTTACATCATCAAAGAGGAAAAATTCGGCTTCCGGGCCAAAAAAGGCAGTTTCTGCAATACCGGCAGACTGCATATAATTCAGCGCTGCCTTTGCAGTACCGCGCGGGTCACGCTCATAGGCCTCGTTGGTTACCGGATCCAGCACATCACAGAATAATGCCAGAGTAGGCTGGGCAAAAAACGGGTCGATATAAGCCCGCTCCAGATCCGGCATCAGGGTCATGTCTGACTCGTTAATCGCTTTCCAGCCAGCGATGGAAGAGCCATCAAACATAAAGCCTTCATTCAGCGCATCTTCATCGATTGTCTCGATATGCTGTGTAACATGCTGCATTTTACCGCGCGGGTCGGTGAACCGCAGGTCAACAAAGGAAATGTCATTTTCCTTGATCATATCCATGATTTTTTTTGCACCAGACATATTATATTCCTTTCTGTATGTCTAAAATCTCTTTATCTCTCTAAGTGTATTTCACAAAAAAAGACCAGCCTTAATCGTTTGTCTAAACAGGCTGTAAAAACTGTCAATCACTAAATCGCTTCGCCGCCGGTTTCGCCGGTTCGAATTCGGATGGCCTGATCGATGGTCGAGATGAAAATTTTACCATCCCCGATACGGCCTGTTTTTGCCGCGTTTTGGATGGCTTCAACGACCTGATCGGCCATCTTGTCTTCTACCACCACCTCGATTTTTACTTTTGGCAGGAAATCCACCACATATTCTGCCCCGCGATACAGCTCGGTATGGCCTTTTTGGCGCCCGAACCCCTTGGCTTCCAGAACGGTTATGCCCTGAATACCAACATCATGCAGGGCTTCTTTCACTTCATCGAGCTTGAAAGGTTTGATAATGGCTTCAATTTTTTTCATAAGGATTGTCGCTTTCTTTCATCTTGCAAGTTATGACAAGCGTTGGGGCAGGCCAGCATATATGGTGCATTGCCACCCCAATCCGATGCCTGTTCCATAGACAATTTAACCGGCTCTGTGCAAGCGCGACACTTGGACGGTCAGAATTGGTGGTAAATTTGCCTATAATTTAGGCAGTCTTTCTAGCTGGATTGGGCTATCATCTTTGCCAGCCGGTTTATCGCTTCGGTAATCGCCTCATCTGAATTGGCACAGGACAAGCGCACATACCCCTCGCCAAAGCCGCCAAAGGACGTGCCGGAAATACAGGCAACCCCATATTCCTCCAGCGCAATATCCTGAAACTGATGCGAGGTAAAAGGCGTTTTGCTGATATTGGCAAAGACATAAAACGCCCCGCCCGGTGCCTGACATCTGACCCCGTCCAGCCCGTTTAGCAGGCCGGTTATCAGGCCGCCGCGCCGACGAAAGGCGGTCAGCATTTCCTCTACACAGGATTGATCGCCCTTCAAGGCAGCTTCTGCGGCATGCTGGGTCGGGGCATTGACACAGGAATGGAAATTCACCGCCAGCCTGTCTGCATAATCGATAAGCTGTTCTGGCCAGATGCCATAGCCGATACGCCAGCCCGTCATCGCATAGGTTTTTGACCAGCCATTTAGGATAATCAGCCTGTCCTGTATTTCAGGATAGCTCAAAAGCGATAGCGGCTCTGTATCAAACACCAGTCGGTCATAAATCTCATCGGACAGGATAGTAACACGCGGAAAATCTGCCATGCCCTTGATAAATTTATCCATTTCTGCACGCGGGGTGATACCGCCTGTCGGGTTGGCAGGGGAATTGACAATCACCAGGCTGGTTTTATCGGTAATTTTGGACAACACATCTTCTGCATCAAAGGCAAAGCCCTTTTCTTCGACCAGCCCATAGGAAACAGATTTCGCGCCGCTGTAATTAATCGCCGACTGATAGATAGGAAAGCCGGGATCCGGGGTTAAAATCTCATGCCCTGGCCCGCCCAGCAGCATCATCGCGGTAAACATGACCGGCTTGCCGCCCGGTACAATCTGAATGCGTTTGACATCCGGGCGCACCCCGTAACGCTGAAAGGCATCTTCTGCGACGGTTTCGCGCAGGCTCATCAGCCCCATAGAGGGGGTGTAGCCATGTGCGCCATCCTGCAAGGCCTTAATGCCGGCTTCAACAATATGATCCGGGGTTCTGAAATCAGGCTGGCCAATCCCCAGATTGATAATATCCTTGCCAGCTGCGCCAAGGGCGGCGGCACGGGCAAGGACACCAAAGGCTGATTCTGTTCCCAGATTATGTGCAGATGCATTTATCATTTTTGATACTATCCTTACTTGCTAACATTTAATTACCGATGAAAACCACGCATCCGCGCATCCTCGGGCCATATAATATTGCTCAGTCTAGAGCTGAAAAATAAACAGGGGAATAGCCCAAACAATTTTAAAAAAAACAAGCTAAAGGCATTGACCCGATTTTCAGTTTTGCATATTAAATCCATGAAGTTCATTTTGACGAGCTTTTTTTGGCGGGTGTAGCTCAGTTGGTTAGAGCGCCAGTTTGTGGTACTGGATGTCGCCGGTTCAAATCCGGTCACTCGCCCCACTTTTTTTCTGACCACCGTTTTTTTTGATGATTAGGTTTTTTTGGCAGGTTTGTGCTGAAATCAGCCTGAATTATGGCTAAAAATCGGTGCCGGGTGTGTTTATGGTTGACGCTAGGGCATATTTTCGAGTACCGATGCCGAGCTATATGACAAATATTTTGCGGGCGTGGCGAAATTGGTAGACGCGCCAGATTTAGGTTCTGGTATCTAGCGATGTGGGGGTTCAAGTCCCTCCGCCCGCACCATTTGGCATAAAAAATGAATAGGATTTAATCGCACGCTTGTAAAAAAAATGCTTTTACAGCAGCAGGCGTAAACCCACAGACAGCTGGCAATTCTGCTATCAGGACATTTTAAAAAAATCATGGATATCAAAGAAACAAGCAAAGACGGTTTGGCGCGCGAATATGAGCTGACCTTAACCGCAAAAGAGCTGGACAGCAAAATCACAACCCGCCTTGGTGAAGTGGCAAAAACAGCCAATATGCCGGGCTTTCGTCCGGGCAAAGTGCCAATGACCGTGGTCAAGGCGCGCTTTGGCGATCAGGTAAAGGGCGAGGTTATCCGCACCGAGCTGGATAACGGGGCACGCGATGCGGTAGAAAAGAACGCGCTGAAACTTGCCAGCCAGCCTCGCCTGGATATCGTATCCTATGAAGATGGACAGGATTTGGTTGCCAAGCTGATGGTGGAGATAATGCCGGAAATTACCATTCCGGATTTATCGGCTGTTTCTGTTGAGCGGCCAACCCTGCCAGCCAATGAAGATGAAATTAGAGAGACCATGAACCGTCTGGCCGAAGAAAACCGGCCAACCCAGAAGGTAGAAAAAGCCCGTAAAGCCAAAATGGGCGATGTGGTGCTTATCGACTTTACCGGGCGCATCGACGGTGTGGCCTTTGAAGGCGGCGCGGCAACAGATCATATGCTGGAGCTTGGCTCTAATTCCTTTATTCCGGGCTTTGAAGAAGGTCTGGTAGGTGCCAGCGCAGGCGAAACCGTGGATGTAGTGGTAACATTTCCGGCAGAATATCAGGCAGAACATCTGGCCGGCAAGAAAGCCGTCTTTGAATGTCCGGTAAAAGAAATCCATGAAAAGGGCAAAGCAAGCGTGGATGATGCGCTGGCTACCAAGCTGGGCTTTGAGACGCTGGATAAATTGCGCGAAGCGGTGGCAGGCCAGCTTTCCTCGCAACATGCAATGGCTCTGCGCCAGGCCGTGAAGACAAATGTTTTTGACGAGCTGGCCAAACATATCGATTTTGACGTGCCGCCCAGCCTGTTACAGGCAGAATATGACGGGATTGCCCGCTCTATGTCGGGTGAAGAGGGGCATGATCACGACCATGACCACGATCATGATCATGACCACAGCCACAGCCATGCAGCAGATGAAAAGCTGGATAAGGACGAGAAGGCAGAAGCGCATAATATGGCACTTCGGCGGGTACGTCTGGGGTTGTTGCTGACCGAGATCGGTAATCAGAACAACATTACCGTCAGCGAAGAAGACACCAAACAGGCCGTCATGCAGCAAGCCTATCGCTTTCCGGGTCAGGAACAGCAGGTAATAGAATATTACAACAGCAATCCGGATGCGTTGCGCGAGCTGGCAGGCCCGATGTTTGAAGAGCGGGTCATGGATTACATTCTGGAAATGGCCAAAGTGACCGATAAGGAAGTTACGGTAGAGGCGCTTTATGCAGAAGCAGAAGAACGTGCCAAGCCTTTAAAAGAGGCAAAGGCGAGGAAAGCGGCAAAAAAGAAGTCGGCTGCTAAATCCTCGGCTAAAAAAGCCCCGGCGGAGAAAAAATCCCCGGCAAAAAAGGCAGCCGCTAAAAAGCCGGCGAAAAAAGCCGCTTCAAAAGCGAAAAAAAGCTAGATTCCGGTAAATAAAACCCAAATTTGTGATACCTGCCAGCCTTTCGGGGTTGGCAGTTTTTGATTCAGTTCCTACATTAGGGTTTGCGGCCATATCCTAATTTGGCCAAAGTGGTTAAGCGGCTTTTAAGTCCGGCTTTATCACTGCCTTTAATTTTTGCTGTAATTTTTGCTGTGCCGTTTTGGCATCGGCAAGCCCTCAGACGGAGAAAATAATGAACCATACAATGAATGTAACCCCGCCAATGGATATGAATCTTGTGCCCATGGTGATTGAGCAGACGGGCAGGGGTGAGCGGTCATTTGATATTTTTTCGCGTCTGTTAAAAGAGCGTATTATTTTCCTGAATGGCCCTGTTGAGGATGTGATGGCCTCGCTTGTCTGCGCCCAATTACTGTTTCTGGAATCAGAAAATCCGAACAAGGATATTTTTATGTATATCAACTCGCCAGGCGGTATTGTGACCTCGGGTCTGGCGATTTATGACACGATGCAATATATCCGCCCGGATGTGGCAACGGTTTGTATTGGTCAGGCCGCTTCTATGGGCTCGCTATTGCTGACAGCCGGGGCAGCTGGCAAGCGTTATTCCCTGCCCCATTCGCGTATTATGACCCACCAGCCCTCTGGCGGTTTTCAGGGTCAGGCAACCGATATCGAAATTCATGCCAAGGAAATTCTGTCTCTGCGCGGCCGGTTAAACAAGATTTATGAACATCATTCCGGCAAAAGCCTGAAGCAAATCGAAAAGATTATGGAGCGCGATACCTTTATGTCCCCGGATGAAGCAAGGGAAATGGGGCTGATTGACGAGGTGGTCACAAAACGCCCGGATGAAGGCGATGCGGCCAAGAAATAGTCGCGATGAAGGCGGTGCGGGGCGAATATGCTTCGTTATGCCGCGTTTAAAGGCATAAGATTTTTGTTGAGATAAAATATAACACCCGTCTAGTATAGAGATTAGAACAGATTATAAGGACAAGACGCCAGATAAAAAGGCGGTCAGGAGCAG
>JAURQT010000060.1 GCA_030835985.1 Alphaproteobacteria bacterium | reverse complement strand
GGCCATATTCAGCTTGTTTATAAACATGCTGTTTCCACCATTATGCCAGCCGGCCCGGTTGACCTGCAAGGGCTGGATGGTGATGACAGCTAGGCACAGTCCGGTAAACACCGCCCGTTTTGATGCCGATATTCTGGCACTGCTTATCGATGTTGGGCGGAGCGATATTGTGCCGCATTTCCAGAATCTGGATAAAAAGGATTTGGATACCAAGGCCTCTGCCACAGATTTTGTGACGATTGCCGATAGACAGGCAGAAAAGCACCTGATAGCCGGTTTAAAAAATTTACTTCCCGAAGCGCGCGTTGTTGCCGAGGAAAATACCGCGTTGCACGGCCTGCCAGAAGCGCTGGAAAGCGGTTATGTCTGGACAATTGACCCGCTGGATGGTACCCGCAATTTTGTCAAGGGCGATGCGCAGTTTTGCTCTATGCTTGGCCTGTTATATGATGGCCAGCCAGTAGCTGCCTGGCTCTATAAACCTCTCAGCGGTGAGGCGGTTATCGCCCATCATGGCCAGATGCCGCGCTATCTTGCCGGCAATGGAGAGGGGCGGGAATGTTTATATTCCGGTCAGAATAAAAAGCTGGATGAAATGTGCGGCAATATGAATGCGATGGGCTTTCATAGCGATATTCGCGATAGGGTGCGCGAGAAATTAAAAACGCTAAAAGGCCGGTTTCATGTCGGCTCTGCCGGGGTGGAAGCGATGAATATTGCCTGCGGGAAATCGGACTATCTGATGCATAGCAAGCTGACCTATTGGGATAGTGTGCCAGTGGTGATGGTGATGCAGGCACTTGGCCATCATGTGCGTCTAGCGCCTTGCGGCTCGCCCTATCAGCCAGGCGATAAAGGGGTATTGCTGGCCGCCCCTTCGCCTGTTATCTGGCAGGAATTGGCCGATTTTGTCTGGTCTGTTTAAGCCAGGCGTTATTTTTTTTCCTCTTTTTTGGCGGCATCCCATAAGGTGTCCATTTTTTCCAGGCCAGCTTCCTCGATAGGGATATTTTGCGCTGCCAGCGCGTTTTCAATATAGCTGAAACGTCTTTCAAATTTACGATTGGTTTCAATCAGGGCGGTTTCCGGGTCAACGCCCACCTTGCGCGCCAGATTGGCAGCGACAAATAAAATATCGCCTATCTCTTCTTTTAGCCTGTTTTTATCTGTTTTATCCTGTTGCCACTGGGCGAGAAGCTCGCCTGTTTCTTCATGCAGTTTTTCAATAACCGGTTCCAAATCCGGCCAGTCAAAACCAACATTGGCGGCACGTTTTTGCAGCTTTGATGCGCGTACCATCGCTGGCAATGTTACCGCAATGCCGGATAACAGGCTGGCCGCACCCCCCCCTTCTTGTGCGCGTTCCTCTTTTTTGATTTGCTCCCAGTTTTTGCGTACCTCGCCATCTGTCCTGGCAGTGGCATCTGCAAAAACATGGGGGTGGCGGCGTATCATTTTATCGGCAATGCCTTGTGCCACATCGGCAAAGGTAAAGCTGTCCTGCTCTGCAGCGATTTGGGCGTGAAAGACAACTTGCAGCAGTAAATCGCCCAGCTCATCACAGATTTTATCCATATCACCTGTCGCGATGGCGTCGTTTACCTCATAGGCTTCCTCGATAGTGTAGGGGGCAATGGTGGAAAAATCCTGTTTGATATCCCACGGACAGCCTGTTTCAGGGTCACGCAAGGCTTGCATAATCGATAAAAGCTGTTCCATAGAAGAAAGAGAAGATGTCATAACAAACCCGTTTATTTATTTTTTAAATATCAGCCTTTTTTGGACACTCTCTCTTCTGCTTGCATTATTCTATGAAGATGGTCAATATCAACTCCCGAACGATGCCTTATAAATGGAAATACAAATGGATAAATTACCCGGCTTTGATGCGCCGCCAAAACCTGTAAAAATAAGTGTTATGGCCAGATTGCGTGGCTGGTTTTTTACCGGGCTGCTGGTAACCGCCCCGGTGATGCTGACCATCTATATCACCTGGTTATTTATTGATATTATCGATGCCCAGGTCGTTAGCCTTATCCCGTCGGGCTTGCGCGATTATATCAGCCTGAAAGCCCCGATTGTAGGGCAATTGCCCGGTGTCGGGCTGCTGGTAGGGGGGGTAACCATTACCCTTATCGGGGCGTTAGCCGCAGGGTTTTTAGGGCGCTGGCTTATCCGTATTGGCGAGAATTTGCTGAACCGGATGCCGGTTGTGCGCTCTATCTATGGCGCCTCAAAACAGATTCTGGAAACGGTTTTATCGGCACAATCGGATGCGTTTCGCGAAGTGGTTCTGGTGGAATATCCGCGCAAGGGGCTGTGGGTTATCGGCTTTGTTACCGGCGTTACCAAAGGCGAGGTGCAATCAAATATTAAAGCACAAACGATGAATGTCTTTATTCCCACAACCCCGAACCCTACCTCCGGATTTTTGCTATTCTGTCCGGAAGGCGATTTGGTCTATCTGGAAATGAGCGTTGAAGAAGCGGTCAAGTTGGTGGTCTCTGGCGGTATTGTCACCCCGCCCGCCCCGATGACCTCTGGCAAGACAGAGGCGAAAAAAGCCGCTTCCAGAAAAAAAGTTCAGGCGAAGAAAAAAACGGCCCCGAAAAAAACGGCCCCGAAAAGAACGACAGCTAAAAAGAAATCATAAAAATATGGCAGGCTTCTAGCCCGAGGCAAGGAAGCGCACCGCATTATCGCGCTCAAACAGGCTGAGCAGGGTTAAATAGGGCTGCATTTCTGCTGCCTCCAGCGACAGGTTTTTTTCCAGTATGCGCTCGGCTTGTGCGCGCGCAATTGGCAGTAAATCGGCATGCAGAGCCAAATCTGCCAGACAGAATTCCGGCAGGCCGGACTGGCGCTGGCCTAATACCTCGCCTGGCCCTCGCAGGCGCAAATCCTCTTCAGCAATAATAAACCCGTCATTGGTGGCGCGCATAATTTTCAGCCGGGCTTGCGCAGTCTCACTCAAGGGAGGGTGATACATCAGGATACAGGCAGATTTTTCTGCCCCTCTGCCCACCCGGCCGCGCAGTTGGTGCAATTGGGCCAGGCCAAAGCGTTCTGCATGTTCAATGATGATAATGCTGGCCTCCGGGATATCCACCCCGACCTCTATGACCGTTGTGGCGACTAATATCTGGCTATGGCCTTGTTTAAAGGCGGACATGGCGGCTTCGCGTTCATCTGTTTTCATCCGCCCGTGTACCAGCCCGATTTTACATTCCGGCAGGACAGCTTGCAATTGGCGATGCCTGTCTTCTGCGGCGGCCACATCCAGCTTGTCTGTTTCTTCAACCAACGGGCAAATCCAGTAGGCGCGTTGCTGACTGACAGCGGCGCGGCGCAAACGCTCCACTATCTCGGCGATGCGCTCGCCCGATATAACAGCCGTGCTAATCTCCTGTCTGCCTTCGGGCTTTTCATCCAGGCGTGATACCTGTAAATCGCCATAGGCGGTCATGGCAAGGGTGCGCGGAATAGGGGTTGCGGTCATCACCAGCACATCACAGCCATCGCCCTTTTGCCCCAGAACCAGACGCTGTCGCACCCCGAAACGGTGCTGCTCATCCACTACCGCAAGGCCAAGCCGGGCAAATTCGATATCTTCTGAAAGCAGGGCGTGCGTGCCGATAATAATCTGGCAGTCCCCGTTTTGTAAATTTTCGATAATCTGTTTGCGCTCTTTTATCTTCATCCCGCCCAGCAACAGGCCGGGTTTGATCTGCATTTCCTGTAACAGGGCTGTCAGGCTGGCATGATGCTGGCGTGCCAGAATTTCGGTCGGGGCAAGCAGGGCGGCCTGATAGCCGGCTTCCAGCGCCTGCAGCATCGCCATTAATGCCACAAAGGTTTTGCCGCTGCCCACATCGCCCTGTAACAGGCGCAACATTCGCATATCCGCGCTTTGATCGGCGCTAATTTCGGCGATAACACGGGTTTGCGCGGCTGTCGGAGTAAATGGTAGATGGTCTAGCAATGCGCGTGTAAGCGTGCCTGTGCCGTTTATCCCATGCCCGGTTTCCAGGTTGCGGGTTTGCCGTCGCAACAGGCCCAGGGCAAATTGATTGGCCAGCAGCTCATCATAGGCAAGGCGGCTGCGTGCCGGGGTGTCTGCTGCCAGATCAGATACCTCCTTTGGATGGTGGGCGGCTTCAAAGGCTGCTTTATGGGATGGCCAGTGATGGCGGTGCAACAGGGATGGGTCTATCCATTCCTCCAAATCGGGCAGTGCCTTGAGGCTGGCCAGGACAGCTTTGCGTAAAATCCGCCCGCTTAATCCGGCGGTAAGGGGATAAATTGGCTCAATCTCGGGGATATCGCCTGCTTTTTCCAGAGGGGTGATAAAATCGGGATGGGCCATTTGCAACCGCCCCTGAAAGCGCTCTACGCGCCCACTGACCAGTCGCCTCTCGCCAATAGGCAGGCTTTGCCTTAGCCAGTCGGCACGGGCGCGAAAAAAGACCAGCTCCAGGCGTCCGCCCTTTGTTTCAGTAGTAATCCGGGCAGGGCGGCTGGTTTTACCCGGCGGAATATCGGCAGAAAGAACAAGTACCTCAAACGTGGCTAACTGGCCGTCCTCTGCTGTATCAACAGACGGGCGCGCGCGCCGGTCATTCAGGCTAACCGGCAAATGGCGTAGAATATCAATTAAATGCCCGCCAATCCGTTTTTCGATAATACCCGCCAGTTTGGGGCCAATGCCAGGCAGGCTGGAAGTGCTGGCAAATAAACGATACAGGCTGGTCGGGCGCGAAATATGCATCAGGGCTCTTTTTTAGTATAGTGCCAGTCATTGGCGTGTATAAACTGTTAAAATGTGGCTTGTTTCTTCATCAGGCCAGTTTAAATTGTGCCATAAAATAAAGTTTTCTGCCACTGCTGGACAAAAGAGACTGGACAGAGCCAGCAGGGCTGTTCATAAAGTGCCTCTATTATCGGGGTGGCAGATAAAAAATCGTTAAAAACAAAAGAGATGAGCATAATGACCGCTGAAAACACCCCGGATAAGCAAGCCCGCAGCCACCGTATCAAACGGCTCATCTATCGGGCCAGCTATACCGGCATGAAAGAAACAGATTTATTGCTCGGCCAGTTTGCCAAACGCTATTTGCCGAATTCCTCCGATGCAGAGCTGGATGAATTCCAGGCCCTGCTGGATGCAGGCGATCCGAATATTTTTGCCTGGGTGCGCGGGGATAGCCAGCCACCTGCCAATCTGGACGGGGTGGTTCTGGCACAGATCAGGAAATTTCAGTCAGAACTTTAACCTGCTGAATTAACATAATGAAATTAATTGAAAATATAGAGTTAAAACAAAAGATCTATGGCGGCCTAGACGGGGCGGTGCATTTGCTGGTTGCCCAACAGGCGGCCACGCTGGGACAGCTGGTCTATATCGCACGTGATGATGCCCGTATGGCACAGATGCAACGCGCATTAACCGCCCTTGACCCGACGTTACAGATCTATCTGCTGCCGGCATGGGATTGCCTGCCTTATGACCGGGTATCCCCGCATGCGGGCATTACCTCGCAACGTATCGAAACGCTCTCTGCCTTGCACCGGCTAGCAGAAAAAAATGTGCCGGAAAATAGCAAAATAGTGTTGCTGACTACTATGAATAGCTGGATGCAGAAATTGCCGCCTTTGGCTTTTTTTGCCGAAAATTGCCTATCCATAGAAGTGGGACAGGAAATCGCCCAGACCGATATTACCGATTTTCTGACCAGAAATGGCTTTATACGCACCCAGACGGTACGGGAATTTGGTGAATTTTCCCTGCGTGGCGGTATTCTGGATATTTTTTCCAGTACGCTTGCCCCGCCCATCCGGCTGGATTTCTTTGGCGATGAGATTGAAAGCATCCGTGTATTTGATCCGCTCAGCCAGCGCTCTGAAGGCGACGCGGGCAAGCTGACCGTTCATCCGGCATCGGAATATTGTCTGGATGAGGCGGTGATTAGCCGATTTCGGCAGAGATATCTGGCTCTGTTCGGCGGTAAATCTGCCCGGGATCCGCTTTATGAGGCGGTATCGGCCGGGCAAACACCGGCAGGGATTGAACATTGGCTGAGCTTGCTGCATAGCGAGCTTGTGCCGTTATCTGGCTGTCTTTCCGGCTGGCCGTGCCTGTTTGATGTGGACTGCCAGCCAGCCGCCACAGCACGGCTGGAACAAATATCCGATTTCTATACCGCCAGATGCGAGGCAATATCGGATAAGGACGAGACTATCTATCGCCCTGTACCGCCGGACGAGCTCTATTTGAGAGCCGAGGATATCTCCGGCCTTGATAGCTTAAAATCTGCCAGCTTTTTATATAATTTTGCTGCCCCTGATGGCGAGGATATGCCCGATACCAAGGCACGTCTTACCCCGCATTTTTATAAAACAGCCGGAACAGATGCCCGGCCAATTGCCGCCGCCGCCCACCATATATCTGCAAAAGCTGGCCAAAAAATCGTGGTAATATGTGCCAGTAATGATACCGCCATTACCCGGCTGTCAGAATTATTTGCCGCTGAAATAGGCCGGCCATTGCAACAGGTCGAGAGCATAACCGAAATCAATAAACCCGGCCATTATCTGATGGTCTGGCCATTGGAAGCCGGGTTTGAGACACCCGATACGCTGGTCTTGAGCGAGCAGGATATTTTCGGAGCAAAAATGAGCCGCCCTGCCGGAAGGCGGCGCCGGGCAGAAAATTTTCTGCGCGAAGTATCCTCGCTGGAGGTGGGCGATCTGGTGGTGCATGTCGAACATGGCATTGGCCGGT
>JAURQT010000059.1 GCA_030835985.1 Alphaproteobacteria bacterium | reverse complement strand
TTTTTCTGGATACTATCATTTCAAATAAAAAAATGCGGGTGAGCGCAGAGGCCTATTCCACCGCTGCCCGGGCCTTTATCCATTCCTGGTCTCTGCCTTCGGAAAGCCTGTATAGCCCGCCTGGCTGTGATGCGGCCTGTTTACGGGTAAATAATGACCGACTTATAGCCAGAATGGCAGAAGAGATGGGCGATGTGATTGGCCGGCTACTGACCCGCGAAACAGGCATCACCGACAATAAAGGGCAAACCATTGCCGCGATAGAGGTTGAGCTGATTGACTTTACTGATGAAGAAAAGCTGCAACTCATCGATTTGATGACCCATGAGTTCCCCGATTTTTACCGTGTTTCCAAAACGCGTATTTACGGGCCACGCCACACCCTTACCTATCATTCATCTGCGAATATGCTGGATTTACATAAATGGATGGTGGTCAGTTTAAAACAGATTGGCCTGGACCCGGCAGAAGATGTCGATTTAACCGTTTCTGCCGGACGCATAGATATCCGCAAAACCAATATTATGGTTCGCCCGCAAACCAGAAGCGGCAACAGCGCCCGTTTTAATTAATCCGGCTTTACTGCCTGGCAGCGGGGTAAAAATGCGCCTAATGCCTCCATTACCCAGATAGAAAACAGGTTCGATTCTATCTAAAGGAAGGCAGAAATATGATCGGTGAAACAGAAAACCCTTTAACAGAAGTTGCGCTTGCCTTATCCATGGCATTCTTTTCCCTGATGGTATTGATGCTGTTTGCCATTACCAATGCCCCGCAAAGTGCCGCTGCCCAATCTGCCCATATCAAAAGCGCTGCTTCTGCTGAGAAGACAGATGCCAAACCTGCCTATCTGATTTTTTACAAGGGCGCCTATTATGATGAAAAGCTGCAACCGGCAAGCCCTGACAGCCCTGCCACTGACCAGCCCCTGCTTCTGGCGGTGATGCCGGAATTAAATGTGGGCGCGATGATGCAGGCGATGCGCACCCTCAGCCATCCTGAACCTGAAGTGGTGACATTGACACAAGACTGGATTGACGCACTTGAAAAGATGGGAGCAGGAAAATGAGTATCGTTAAAAAAGGTGCTTCAACCCTTTTTATGCTGCTTGTCTGCCTTTCTTTTAATGCGCAGAAACCCAGCCTCGCGGCCAGTTGGAGCAAAGAGGATATCCAGCAAATCATTATATCCGAAAGCCGAAAATCAAAATATGTCACACCGGCTCTGGCGCTGGCTGTTGCTGAAATTGAATCCGGCTTTCGCGCTGACCCCATCAGCTCAAAAGGCGCTGTCGGGGTGATGCAGATTATGCCCTTAACCGCCAAATCTGTTTTTAATGTTCCGCGCTTTCAGCTCTTTGATCCGGTGATAAATATCCGGCTTGGGGTGCGTTTTCTGGATCAGCTGATTGTTCGGTATCATGGGCGGATTGACCTGGCCCTGTCCCATTATAATGGCGGCTCAAAGGTGGGTAAATGGCCCAATGCCCGCATTATTCCGGCAACAAGGCCATATGTTAAAAAAGTTTTGGCCGCTGCCCAGCGCCATAGGCAAACTATGCCGCAACAGGGGCGGTCTGGCTATCAGGGTCGTATTCTGCATACCGCATATAACCCGCCCGCCACTTCTGGCAAGGCATGGCAACCTGCCCTGGAAGAGGCGGAATTCTGGCTGCAAAAAGCGCGTGCCTCCTCCAGACTTAAACCAAATGTTCAAAAAATGCGTAGCTCTGAATTGACACAACTGCATAGAAAAATGATATCAAACAGAGAAAGGTTCAGAGAATTTCTGGACACGCAATAGAAAACGCATCTCTAGGGTGAGGGTTCTGGATAGCCAGATGGAAACATTATCAATCTTTGAAAAATGGCCGCAATTCAAGCTCACCCCGGCGAGCACAGAATTACTGATGGCGTTACAGGGCGTGGTAGAGGCCACCGCAGGCAATGGGCGGCGGCGGCATCATCGCCAGGCAACTGACAGGGTTATTTTAATGATCGCCAGCCAGAATTATGGCACCGCCCTATATGGTCTTTGTCACCTTCTGGCGGCTATTTCTGCTTCTGGCAAATATATTCATGAGCTTCTTATCACAGAAGACACGCTTTCTGCCCGATTTGTTGCAGCCAGATTTGATGAGGCAGATTTGCCGGATAATATTGTGCTGGAAGAGGATTGTCTGGTCTTTTATGCCAAGCCTGGCAAAGCATGGTTCAGATTTAATTTTGCGCGCTCGGCAAGCCTTGTATGTTTACTTGACCTGCTGATTGAACTTCTGGGATATGATATAATTGAGGCTCATTATCAGGCATTAGCGGTTAAACCGGATCCCGATATTATTCGCACCACCGCGAACAGCATGGCCAAATCACTTTATGAATATCTAAAAGATAAATTGCCCTCGGCCGCTGCACAAAGCAGAGCCGAAACCTTTATTGCCTATCTTCAAAAGACAGATAATCAGACAAATAATGATACAGGATATGGCGCAAAAATTGACGATAATCTGATTTGGCAATTTTGGGATCAGCATAAACAGGATGACCATTTAAGATTGCGATTATATCAATCCTGTGTTCAGGCCTGGGCACAATTTCGTCATGCGTTGAGCTTGTCGAAAACAGAAACCCTCTCGCAATTTGATAAGGAATTCTGGAAATATGAAAATCAGGTTTCCTTTGATATCTATGAGCGCAATGAAAAGGGTATTGACCTGCTGGGCGAGGCAGACACCCAAAACCTCTTTGAAATTTTAACGGCTATCAGTGCGGACAATCTTTCCTATATCAAATGCCTGAACAATAAGGAAATCGCCGCGTTAAAACC
>JAURQT010000058.1 GCA_030835985.1 Alphaproteobacteria bacterium | reverse complement strand
GTGCCTTTATTGCCAGAGGGGCAGATGTTACCGCCAATGATGATGTGGTGGTTCATGCCTATAGTAATGACCGTATCATTAACTCGGCCCTGTCGGTTGGCGGCGGTTCAACAGCCGGGGTATCCGGGGCGGCGGCAATCGGGGTTACGGTAAATACCACCAAAGCCTATATTGATGGCGCGGTAGAAGCCGGAGATGATCTGCTGGTTCTGGCCGGGGCAAAGTCTGAACATATCCAGATTGCCGGCGGTATCGGGGCAGGCGGCACGGCTGGTATCGGGGCGTCCTTTGGTATCGGATTTGCGAAAAATGATACGCAAGCCTTTATTGATGAGAATGCCATAACCAACGCAGGCGATAATACTACTGTCATGGCCAACACGACCGAAAATGCGGTATCTGCGGTTATCGCTGGCGGGATTGGCGGCACGGTCGGGGTATCTGTATCGGCTGGCGTGAAAGTCCACCAGTCCAATACGCAAGCCTTTATCAAAGGCCAGGTTAATCAGGATAATAGCAGTGCAACCGCCAGCCAAAGCGTAGATGTAGTGGCCACTAACCGGATCAACACCATTGATGTGATAGGCGGTATTGGCGGCGGCGGCACGGTCGGGGTCGGGGTAACGCTGAATGCGCTGGTTATCCATAATAATGCCCAGGCCTGGATTGGCGGCGGCGCAAATACCCGCGTCAGCGCGGCTGGCGATATTAATGTTCGTGCCAGCTCAGATAAGACCACCAAGAATTTCCTGCTGGCAGGGGCGGCAGGCGGCACCGTTGCGGTTGGCGGTAATATCGCTGTGTTGATGGT
The DNA here is from genome assembly GCA_030835985.1 of Alphaproteobacteria bacterium. Lineage (GTDB taxonomy): Bacteria > Pseudomonadota > Alphaproteobacteria > Puniceispirillales > Puniceispirillaceae > JADHLI01. The sequence continues at coordinate 3,385 of JAURQT010000058.1, read as the reverse complement.
GGGCGCAGAAGCAGATGATGAAACCGCTGGCCAGATGAATAGTGATGATCATGGCGATATTGCCGGGGCATCTGATGAGCGCAGTACTTCTATCCGGCTAGGCGATATTGCCAATGATGATAATTCTTCAGGCGATTATGATCGCACCGGCTTTAATTTTGCTGAACTAAACTCAGCTATCGATGATAATAACACCGCCCATAGCCAGCTTGGCTCAACCTTTGATGCGTCCAATTCCGGCCTGTCCCGTAACAAGACGCAAGCCTTTATCGAAAATGGTGCAATTGTTCGGGCAGGTGATGACCTGACCATTGAGGCAGAAGATACCACCAATACTATCTTTGCTGCCGCCGCTGTAGGCGGCTCAGGTGTTGCAACTGTTGGCGCAACTGTTGGGGTTTTGCTGGTCAATAACACGGCCGAAGCCTATATCGATGATAATGCGGCGGTGAATGTGGAAGATGATTTACTCATCCGCTCGCGCACCTCTGAGCTGGTCGGCTCAGGCGCGCTGTCTGCTGGCGGGGCAGGGGTGGCCAATGTGCAAGGCGTGGTGATGGCACAGAAAGTCACCTCAAAGAGCCGTGCCTTTATCGATGATGCAGTTATCAATGATAACACTTCCGAAGCGGCCAGCCAGAGCGTTTCTGTTCAGGCGCAAAGTGATACAGAGCTGGTTTCTTTTTCTGGCTCGGGCGGCGGGGCGATTGTCGGGGTCGGTATCACAGGCGATGTGATGATCCTGGAAAAAGAAACCAAAGCCTATATCGATGATGATGCCAGCGTGCGCTCGGGCGGGGATGTGGATATCCGCGCCCAGGCCCAGGCGGATATGATCCAGATAGCGGTATCTATTAATGGCGGGCTGGTCGGGGTGACAGGGGCTGCCGGGGTAATCGCTGCCAATAATGTAACCGAAGCACGTATTGGCAGGCGCGCTGATATCTTTGCCCGTGACAGTATTAATGTTCAGGCCACAGATGATACAGAAATGGATGGCATTGTTATTACCGGGGCTGGCGGGGCGGTTGGCGTTTCCGGCTCGGTCGGTACCTATATTGTGGAAAGCCGCACCTCGGCCATTATCGATGAGAATGCCACCATTACCGCATTGGCAGATGGCAACGGGATAACCGCCCTTAGCGGTGCGGTCGATAACACCACAACCCAGACCCGAACACAGGCAGCACGCGATCAGGAAGGCGGGGCAGAACAACGCGATATCCAGCTGGTAGATGCCAGCTTTGCCTCGCGCACTATTCGCGGGGTAAATGTGGCAGCGGTTACCTATGAAGATATTAATTTTGCGCCTATCGGGGTGGCTGGCGGCGCGGTTGGCGTGGCCGGTGTCGTGGCAACGAGCGTAACCAATTCGACAACCGAGGCGTTGGTCAGGCAGGGTGCAACCCTGAATGGCGGGGATAATAGCGCGGCCAGTGCGGATCAGTCTGTCAGCGTGCTGGCCGCCTCTGAAGGGCAGCTAAATAATATCAGCGCAGGGGTCGGGGTTGGCGGCGTTGGCGTTACCTTTGATATCGACACGCAAGTTTTCAAGAAAAATGTCCGGGCGCGTATGCTGGGCGATGCTACCGCCAAAAATGATATCACCGTGACCACACAAAGCCGTGACCGCGTATTGCAAACCGCTATCGGGATTGCTGGCGGGGTTGTCGGTGTTTCCGGCGTGGTTGAAGTATCGGTGGTCAGCAATGATGTGTTATCGGAAATTGGCGATAATGCCAGTGCGCGCGCAGGCGATGATATCACCGTGAATGCCCATCAGGATCTGTCTATGGTTCAGACAGCCGGTAATGTGGCGGCGGGGGCATCCGGGGTGGGCGCGTCCCTTGGTATTCTGATTGCGAAATCTTCCAACACTGCGCGTATCGGCAATAATGCCACTATTCATGCCTCGGATAACCTCGGCGTTACAGCAGATACCACCACAAATCTGAACCAGAATATCGCGGGCTTTGCGGGCGGGCTGACAGATGCCTTCTCCGGCTCTATCGGCATCAATATTTTAAAAACCTCAACGGTCGCTGAAATTGGCAATAACGCCTCTATCAATCAACAGGCGATGGATAATGCCAGCAGCCAGAGCGTAACTGTCCGGGCAACAGATATCGTGACCACACAAGGGGCAGCAGGGGCAGCCGCCATTGGCGGGGTAAGCGGGGTTGGCATAGGCCTTGTTACAACGGTTACCCGCAATACCACTCGTGCCAGCATTGGCAATGGCAGCGTTATAGCTGCAACAGATGATGTTTCGGTAATCGCCGATAGCACCAAAAATATCTCTAATCAGGGCATAGCGGCGGCTGGCGGTATTGGTGTAGGGGCGGCTGGTTCTGTGGCGATAACGCTGGTCGGCGGCAATATGTCTCAGGATAGCCGTGATACATTTGATAAAGAAGATGAAGATGGCAATAATACTGGCAATTTGCTGGCCGATGCAGAAGGGTCTGCCACCCGTGATCGCAGTGAAGGTCAGGATAGCACCCATGATGGCCATGATACGTCCGGTACCTCTAACCAGCTTTATGCTGATGGCTATAGCACCCGCGCAGATACGCTTGCCGAAGGCGAGGCTTCTGGTCTGCAATCTGATGTGCTGGGCGGCAGTGCAGATACAACCCTTGCAGCCATCGGCAGTGATGTAACCATCCGCACGGGCGGCGGCGAGGTATCGGTTATTGCCGAGGAAACCATCTCGCTTTCACAGATTTCAGGCGGTGCGGCTATTGGGTCTGTCGGGGTGGGCGGCTTTGTGGCGGTGGCGGATTATGGCGGGTCTGTCGGGGCGCGTATTGGCGATAGAACAGTTATTGATAATGCCTCGGCTCTGACAGTGGATGCCAGACTGAATAGCGGCAATGATATCACTATCGATTTGCCAGGGGGCAGTTCGGTTAATGTCAGCGCGGTGAACTCGACGGTCATTGGCGCATCGATTGGCCTGGTGGGTGTTTCTGCCTCTATCGCCAATGTGAATTTAGATGAAAATGTAACCGCCGAGATAGGGGATAATGTTCAGGTAACGCTGGCCGATAACAGCTCTGCTGTCACCATAGATGCGCTGCGTGATGTGGATGCAGATGTCCGTGTGGCGGCGGTCGCCGGCGGGGTGGCGGCGGCCGGGATTTCCTATGCAGGGGTAAATGCATCCGGCAATGCATTGGCACAAATCGGGGCAAATACTGTCATTAACAGCTATAGCGCAAGCGGACGGGCAGGGGATATTCTTATGCGCGCCCGCAATCAATCCACCCAGGAAGCATTGGCGGTCTCTGCCGGGCTGGCCTTTGGCGGGGCGTTGGTTGGCGCAATTGTGGATATCTCGGATACAGGTTCAACCGGGGTTGTGATCGGCGATGGGGCAAAT
>JAURQT010000004.1 GCA_030835985.1 Alphaproteobacteria bacterium | reverse complement strand
TTGCTGAAGAAAAACAAGGTCACTGTCATAGAGGGCAGCGCCAGGCTGGGCGGTAAGTCCGGTGCAAATTGGGTGGTGGAAATATCTGGCAAGGATAGCCAGAAAACAGATAGCCAGAAAACAGATATCCAGAAAATACAGGCTGCCCATGTGATTTTGGCGACAGGCGCACGCGCCCGGCAAATTCCGGGTCTGGAAACAGACGCCAAGAATATCCTGTCCTATAAAGAGGCGATGGTGCCATCAGAAATGCCAAAATCCCTGATTGTGGTGGGTTCTGGTGCCATCGGGGTGGAATTTGCCAGCTTTTATGCCGATATGGGTGTGGAAGTGACCATTTTAGAAGCCCTTGATCGTATTTTGAATGCCGAGGATGAAGAGATTTCCGCCCTGGCCCATAAAGCCTTTACCGCCAGAGGGATCGCTATCCATACTTCGGCAAAATTGCAAAAATTAACCGCTGCCAAAGGCGGGGTGACAGCTGAGGTGGAAATGGGCGGCAAGGGTCAAAAACTTACCGCAGATAAAGTCATTATGGCGGTCGGGATTACCGGCAACAGTGAAGGGCTGGGTCTGGAAGGCACAAAGGTTGAGCTGGATCGCGGCCATATCAAAACAGATGCGATGATGCGCACCGCCGAGCCTGGTTTGTATGCTATTGGTGATATTACCGGTGCGCCATGGCTTGCCCACAAAGCCAGCCATGAAGGAATTTTATGTGTCGAGGCCATTGCCGGGCTAAAAAATCTGCACGCCATGCAAGCCGATATGGTGCCGGGATGTACCTATTGCCGCCCGCAAATTGCCTCGGTTGGCCTGTCCGAGGCGGCTGCTCGTGCCAAAGGCTATAAAATCAAGGTTGGCAAATTCCCCTTTCTTGGTAATGGCAAGGCGATTGCCCTTGGCGATGATGAGGGGATGATTAAAACCATCTTTGATGAAAAGACCGGAGCATTGCTGGGCGCGCATATGATAGGCCCGGAAGTGACCGAGCTTATTCAGGGCTATGTCGTTGCCCAAAGCCTGGAAACAACCGAAGCAGAATTGATGCAGACCATCTTCCCGCACCCAACCTTGTCAGAGGCGATGCATGAAGCTGTTCTGGATGCCTATGGACGGGCTATTCATTTTTAAATTGAGGCAAAAGATAGCCCTGATGGCCTGGCTATGCTATGACCTTAATTCGGGACTGGCGGTCAGGGTTAATAAATACCAAACTTATCTGTTTTGATGCTTGAGGGAATAAGAAACACTTATGCCGTCACCAAATTTGACAAAAGGCGCAGCGCGTCACCCGGAAAAACGTCGCAATGAAGACAGGCCCCAGCCGCGCCGGCCTGACTGGTTGCGGGTAAAAGCCCCGCAGGCAGGCGCATTTACCGAAACCAAAAAATTAATGCGCGAGCTGGATTTGGTCACCGTTTGCGAAGAGGCCGCTTGCCCGAATATTGGGGAATGCTGGTCACAAAAACACGCTACCATGATGATTTTGGGCTCTATTTGCACCCGTGCCTGTGCTTTTTGTAATGTTGCCACTGGCAAGCCGGATCAGCTTGACCCGCATGAGCCGGATAATGTCGCGCTGGCAGTTGCCCGGCTTGGCTTGCAGCATGTGGTGATTACCTCTGTGGACAGGGATGATTTAAGCGATGGCGGGGCCGAACATTTTGCCCGGACAATCAGCGCTATTCGAATGGCATCCCCTGTCACCACCATAGAGATTCTTACCCCCGATTTCCTGCGCAAGCCGGGGGCGGTAGAGGTGGTGGTTGCTGCCCGGCCGGATGTATTTAATCATAATATGGAAACAGTAGAGCGCTTATACAAATCTATCCGGCCAGGGGCGCGCTATGCCCATTCGCTGGAGGTGTTGCGCCAGGTCAAGGCACTTGACCCGACTATCTTTACCAAATCCGGTATAATGGTCGGGCTGGGCGAGGGCGATGAGGAGGTTTATCAGATGATGGATCACCTGCGCGCAGCAGATGTGGATTTCATGACCATTGGTCAATATTTGCAGCCCACACCCAAACATGCCGCTGTTGACAGGTTCGTAACCCCCGAACAATTTACCGCCTATGCCGAGACAGGTACAAAAAAGGGCTTTTTAATGATGGCGTCCACGCCTCTGACCCGCTCTTCTTATCATGCGGATGCAGATTTTGCCCAGCTTAAAGCCCAGCGTCTCAGCCAGCTTTCTTCTGCTCTGGATAATCAAAAAAGCGCCCATGACAACGCATAGTGAAAAACGGGTACTGGCACATAAACCAGAACAGCTATTTGACCTGGTCGCTGATGTTCAGCGCTATCCGGAGTTTCTGCCCTGGTGCGTGGCTGCCCGTATCCGCTCAAAAACACAAAAAATGCTTGTTGCAGACCTTATCATCGGCTTTCAGATGTTTCGCGAAAGTTTTACCTCTTATGTTAAAATGGATAGAGAGGCGCTATTGATTGAGGTGGAATATGCAGAAGGCCCGTTTAAATATCTGACTAATAAATGGCAATTTATCGAGCATGAAGAGGGCTGTGTTATTGATTTTTATGTCGATTTTGAATTCAAATCCCGCTTGCTGCAAACCGTCATTGAAAGCCTGTTTACCGAAGCGGTAAGGCGCATGGTACGGGCGTTTGAGCTGCGGGCAGATAGCCTGTATCGCGGCCAGCTTACCGCGCCTGGCTCTTCGGCAAGCCAGCATGGATAAGCTGAAGGCCTGCTGCAAGCGCTTGTTGGCGAACCGCAATTCTATCCCCTGAAAAATCAAAGCGTTTGAGCTGTTGAACCCCTTGCCGGGTAGCAATCGCCATCCAGACCAGACCAACAGGTTTTTCATCGCTTCCCCCGCCTGGCCCGGCAATGCCGGTGATGGACAGGCTGATATCTGCCCGGCTATGGGTAATACCGCCTTGTGCCATTTCTGTGGCGGTTTGCTCGGATACCGCACCAAAGGCCGCCAGCGTATCGCCTGAAACGCCGACCATCTCCTGTTTAGCCTGATTGCTATAGGTCACAAACCCTCTATCCATTACCGCAGAAGAGCCGGCAATATCGGTCAGGGCTGCAAAAACCATCCCGCCTGTACAGCTTTCTATCGTGCATATCATCCAGCCCGCATCTCCTGCTGTTTCAATGACCTGCCTGGCAAGTATTTGTGTCATCCACCCCTCCCTCTTTTTTTAAGGAAAAGAATTATCTACATCGCGTAAATGGCAAATTGCAATACCAGCAGACACATACCTGCCAGCCCGCCGGCAACGATATCATCTGCCATAATGCCGATACCGCCTTCCAGCCTTTCTGCCATCCCCACAGGGCCGATCTTGGTGATATCAAAAAACCGAAACAGGATAAAGCCTGCCCCATACCAGAAAATCGCCCCGTCAATCATGGGCGGGATAGCCAGCAGGACAACCCATTGTCCGGCCACCTCGTCAATAATCACCTCCGAGGCATCCTTGCTATGGGTCATCTGGCTATATATCTGGCTGGCCAGAACACCGATTAAAAGAACCGCAAGGGTGGCCAGCGCAAGGGCAGCAAAACTATGCGAG
>JAURQT010000001.1 GCA_030835985.1 Alphaproteobacteria bacterium | reverse complement strand
TATCGTGGTATTAAAACGTTCATATTCGCGCATTTGCGGCGATACACTACTGGAGAGCGATATAAGCACAGAAGGCATATGCTGGCGGAAAATATCGGCAATCTGTTTTTCATGGCTATCATTGACATAGGAATGTAACAGGCCAATAGCGATACTTTCATAATGAGCCTTTGCCAGCTTTTTTGCCAGCGCTTCACAGCCCGCCACATCCAGCTCTATCAGCACATCACCAGAGGCAGAGATACGCTCTTCTACCACATAGCGGCGATTACGCGGCAAAAGCGGGTCTGGCAGTTTCAGATTTAAATCATATTGCTCAAACCGGCTTTCGGTGCGCATTTCGATCACATCACGAAAGCCTTTGGTGGTGATAAAGGCTGTTTTAGCCCCGCGCCGTTCTATCAGCGCATTGGTCGCCAAAGTCGTGCCATGAATAATCTGCTCTATCGCGTCTGGCTGAATACCGGCCTTGTTACAGACCTGTCCCATACTTTCCAGAATCGCATCTTCGGGCGCGCCATAGGTGGTCAGCACCTTGCAAGAATAGCGCTGGCCATTGGCCTCCAGCACCGCATCGGTAAATGTACCGCCAATATCGACGCCCAGCCTGATTGCCTGCCGCATTACCATTGCCCTACTCTGTGTCTTCTGCACCGCTGCTATCGGTAATTTGATGAACCTCTATTACATTCCCATCCGGGTCATAGAAAAAAATCTGATGCCAGCCCGCCACTGCCCGGTCGCCCCAGTCCGAATAGGGTATGCCCAGCTTGTCCAGATGCGCCATAAACCCTTTCAGATCATCCGTGCGATAGGCAATATGCCCGTTGGAAACAGGGTTAACAATCTGACCGGTGCGAAAGCCGGCATGAATATCCTTGGCGGCCAGATGCATTTGAATATGCCCATCACTGACAAAGGCAACATCGCCTGCATAGCCTTTTTTCTTTTCCAGTACAGGCAAGCCTTCTGTTTCGGTATCAAGGCCGATGACCTCGCGATAAAAGCTATCCATTTCCGCAACCTGGCGGGTGGAAAGATTAATATGATGCAGCGTTAATTTCATCTTATTTAAACGTATGTCCCTAAAATAAATTGATGCCGGCCGTGCGATGCGAAGATACAGACAACTCTAGCAGTCTAAAATTTCTTGGCTAGTCTATAATTATTCACAGAGGGGTCGGGGATGTTATTTTTCTTGCTCCGTTCTGTAGCAAAATCTAGACTGATGCATAGCCTAAATCCTGTGATGCGTAAGATATCCCGATAATGGCGCAGGTCTAAAAATGCGTACCACCCGTTCACTCCGGTAAGAGCCAGCAAATAAAAAACCGTCTAAAGAGATAGAGATATGCAAAAAAATCCATCGCCTGAAGCCAGGACTGTTATCATTACCGGTGCCGCCAGAGGGATAGGGCTGGCCACAGCCCATCTGATGCAGGAGGCGGGCTGGCATATCGTGCGGGTGGACTGGGATGAAGACGCGCTGATGGAAAGCGCTAGGGGCTTTGAAGACGGGCTGGCGCTGGTATGTGATATTTCCGATCCCGATGCGGTTACAGATATGATTGCCCGAACCCTGAACCGGTCAGGGCGCATTGATGCACTTGTAAATAATGCCGGAGTAGCAGATTTCGGCCCTATCGAGGAAACAGATTTTGAGCGCTGGCGCAAGGTCATGGCAACTAATTTGGACGGGATGTTTCTGGTCACGCAAGCCGCGATACCTGCCTTGAAAAAAACGCAAGGCGCGATTGTTAATATCGCCTCAATTTCAGGGTTGCGTGCCTCTACCTTGCGGGTGGCCTATGGCACCTCCAAGGCCGGGGTGATGCAGCTGACCCGGCAACAGGCAGTAGAGCTGGGCGAATATGGTATTCGGGTAAATTGTGTGGCACCGGGCCCGGTGCGCACCAAGCTGGCAATGGCGGTACATACCCGCGATATTATCGATGCCTATCATGATGCGATACCGCTAAACCGTTACGGCCAGGAGCACGAAATAGCAGAGGCGATTTATTTCCTTGCCTCGGAAAAAGCCAGCTATATTACCGGACAGATTCTGGCAGCCGATGGCGGGTTTGAAGCCACCGGGGTTGGCCTGCCAGCCTTGCGCGGCAAAACAGATAAATAGAAATAGCTATCATCAATATAGCGTTTTTGCATTAAGGTTTTAGTTTAGGGAAAGTCAGGGGGAAATGAAATGGACAAGATGCAAGAAATACTCACACTGCCCGCAACCGAGTTATCTTCTATGCTGCGCACAAAACAGTTATCCTCCAGCGAGCTGGTCGATGCCAGCATCCAGCGAATAGAGGCATTAAATCCGATATTAAATGCGGTGGTGACAGATAATTTTGCCGCCGCACGCAAAGCCGCCAAAAAAGCAGATAAAGCGATAAAGGATGGTGATGATCTGGGCCTGTTACATGGCCTGCCTGTCGGGGTGAAAGATTTGGAGGTTACAAAGGGCCTGCGCACCACTTTTGGCTCGCTGCTTTTTGCTGAAAATATACCCGACCGTGACCAGTCTTCGGTCGCGGCCCTGCACCGCGAAGGCGGCATCATAATTGGCAAAACAAACACCCCGGAATTCGGGGCGGGCGGCAATACCCGCAATCGTTTATTTGGGGCAACCTGTAATCCGTTTGATCCGGACAAAACATCTGGTGGCTCGTCAGGCGGGACGGCTGCCGGGCTGGCCGTCGGCATGATGGCACTGGCAACAGGCTCGGACTATGGCGGGTCGGTGCGCACCCCTGCCGGTTTTTGCGGGGTAGCCGGCTTTCGCCCCAGCCCGGGCGTAATTCCTGCCGAAGACCGGCCGGTTAGCCTGTCGCCTTTTTCTGTCCTGGGGCCTATGGCCAGAAATGTCACCGATCTGGATTTGCTGTTGCGTGCCCAGATGGGAGCTGACAGGCGCGATCCTTTTTCTGTCTCCATGAATTATGATCTGGAATGGCCGATTGAACCCGCTGATCTTTCCAGCCTTGTTTTGATGCTGTCGGATGATTTGGATGGCGCGCCCCTATCGGCTGCCTATCGCCGTCTGTTTCATCAAAAGACAGCCATTTTGCAAAAAAATTGTGCCCACGCCCAAACCGGCCATCCGGATTTCACCGATGCGGATAATGCTTTTGAAGTGTTGCGCGGGGTGAATTTTATCGCCGCCCATATTGAAAAGCTGCGCCAGCATAAAAACCAGCTTGGCCCGTTTGTGATTGATAATGTGGAACGCGGCCTGAAATATACCGCAGAGGATGTGGCCCGCGCCCATCTGCAACAATCGAAAATTGCCCGCAACTGGCTGGCCTTGTTTGACGAGGTGGATGCGGTTATTGCGCCGGCCTGTTCTGTGCCGCCTTTCCCGCATGAAAATGGCACGGTGACGCAAATTGATGGCCAGCCGCTGGATACCTATATGAGCTGGCTTGCCCTTACCTATCGCCCGACTATGGCGATGGCTTGTGTGGCTGCTATCCCGTGTGGCAGGGATGAAAATGGGCTGCCCTTTGGCGTACAGGTGCTGGGCCCTCCGGGCAGCGATCGCAAGATTTTAAATATTGCACTGGCACTGGAACAGCTGTTTGCCCAAAACCCTGATACCAGCCGCCCCTTGCCGGATATTGCCGGCCTGATGAAAGCCGCTTCATGAGAGCGGCCTCCTGGTTTTCCTCTACAGCTATTCAGGCTGTGATATGGATGTTTTTTTGCTGTTTTAATCTCACCATGATAGCGGCGCTTGGGCGCTATGCCGCCCATGCCGGTATGCATCCTGCCCAATCGGTTTTTTTCCGTCTGTTTTTTGCCCTTGTGCTGATTTTACCCTTTGCCTGGCGGGCGGGTCTGACGCTGAACAAAACCAGCCAGCTAAAGGCCCATCTCATGCGCGCGGGTGTTGGTATGTGTGCGATGTGGCTATGGTTTACCAGCATATCTTTTATTCCGATTACCGATCAAACCGCGCTTAGCTTTCTTGCACCGATCTTCACTACTTTGGGGGCGGTGGTATTTTTAAAGGAAGTCGTGCGTATCCGCCGCTGGATGGCAATTATTATCGGGCTTTTTGGGGCGGTGGTCATTGTCCGGCCAGGCTTTGTGGACTTAAATACAGGGCATATTTTTGCCGTTGGCTCGGCGGTGATGATGGGTATGTCGATGTTGCTGATTAAACATTTGACGGCCAAGGACGGGCCATTGATGATCGTGTTTTTCTCGCATTTATTTATGACACCTGTATCACTTATCCCGGCTCTTTTTGTCTGGGAATCTTTTCCGCCAGAGCTTTATCTGGTGCTGGCCGGTTTTGCCCCCTTTGCCTTTTTTGGCCATTTTGCGCTGGCAAAGGCCTATTCGCTGGCGGATGCGTCTTTTGTTGCGGCACTGGATTATGCGCGCCTGCCCTTTGCCGCCCTTATTGGCTGGCTGATGTTTGCTGAACTCAGCGATATCTGGACATGGGTCGGGGCAAGCATTATTTTTGGCTCGGCCTTTTATATCGTCCGCCGCGAGGTACAATTGGCCAATAAAAAGAAAAAGCCATTGCCAGAAGGGCTGGAGATTAATGGTTGATGTCATCGCAGATATTGGCGGTACCCATGCCCGTTTTGCCCTTTGGGATGGGCGTGAGGATATCGCTATTTCCACCCGTTTGCAGGCAGTGCAAACTTTCCTGACCCACGATTTTGCCAGTCTGGCACAGGCCGCAACAGCCTATTGTGATGGCCAGCAAATACAGCCTGAACGTTTATGCCTGGCCGTTGCAGGGCCGGTAGAGGCAGACCGCATCATCATGAGCAATAATGACTGGTCGTTTTCCAAAACGGCGCTGAAACAGACCCTCTTGCTGGATAGCTTGTGCGTTATAAATGATTTTACCGCACAGGCATTGCTGCCACCCATGCTGGGAAAGGGCGAAAAACAGCTGATAAAATCGGGCCAGGCGATGGACGCAACCCCTTATGCGATATTGGGCCCTGGCACGGGTCTGGGCGTGTGTGCCCTGCTTCCTGTCTCTGGTAATGGGCAAGAGGATATCAGCTGGCAGCCACTGGAAAGTGAGGGCGGAAATAGTTTATTTGCCCCGCGCGATAGTCAGGAGGCCGAATTGCGCGAATTTATCGCAGAAAAAACAGGCCGTATCGTGACCTTTGAAGAGGTGTTAAGCGGGCGCGGGCTGGAGATTATTTATCGTTTTTGTGCAGCAGACAAAAAGAGCCTGTCTGCAGCTGAAATTACCGAAAATGCCCCACATGACCCGATAGCCGAACAGGCAGTTCTGTTATTTATAAATTGTTTGTCCAATTTCGTGTTGAATGTCATTTTAATGACCGGTGCGCGCCAGGGTGTCTATCTAAGCGGGGGGATTTTACCGCACCTGTCCGGTTTTTTCACCAAAAGCGCCTTTATGCATCGCCTGTCGGATTACGGCATTTTCAGCGACTATCTGGATAGCGTGCCTGTCTGGCTGATAACCGCCGCGCATCCCGGATTGCTGGGCGCCGGCCTTGCACTATCCAACCAGCAGCTGCGCCACCGCCAGATATAAATTAAACCAGATATAAATTAAAAAAGACCGATAAAAAAACAGCGCTGAAACCAGCGCTGTTTTCCTGTTTTATTACCGCCGAAAGACAGCGGGTTTATGCACGCTCAAACCTGTCCAGCTCC
>JAURQT010000057.1 GCA_030835985.1 Alphaproteobacteria bacterium | reverse complement strand
GGAATAAAAAATTATGTTCGATAAAAATATTAAAGAGCTTATAATTTGTTTATTCCGGCCTTGATATTGTTCATGGGCTGAGGGGCTTTTCCTAGCGGAGAGCCCCCGTTTTTTAGAGGCTGTTAGAAGCCCGGATCAAGCAAATCCTAACGGCCGCCTAAAGGCCGCGATTTAACAGGGCGCGGGCAGCTTTGTCATGGCGGGTCAGCAGATTTTGTATATCCAGCTTGGCCAGCATACCGTCCTTTACCACCATCCGGCCATTGACCATCACATGACGCGGCTTGACAGGGCCGCAAAAAACCAGCGCGGCAAGTGGGTCTGATTGCGTACCCGAAAAATCAATGCAATTCCGGTCAAAAATGGCCAAATCTGCGGCAAATCCGGTGGCAATCTGACCGATATCATCGCGGTTCAGGGTTTCTGCCCCGCCTCTGGTCGCCAGCCGCAGCGCCTGTCTGGCAGTCATATTATCTGCCCCTGCCAGCACCCGTTGCAATAGCATGGCCTGGCGGGCTTCATTCATTAAATGACCGCTATCACTGGAAGAAGATCCATCGACCCCCAGCCCCACCTTTACCCCGGCATCCAGCATCTGGCGCACCGGGGCAATGCCGCTGGCAAGGCGCATATTCGAACAGGGGCAATGGGCTACCCCTGTCCCGGTACGGGCAAAGAGATCAATTTCCTGGTCATTGAGCTGAACACAATGGGCGTGCCAGACATGGCTACCTGTCCAGCCCAGCTGTTCGGCATAATCGCCTGGCCGCTGGTTAAACTGGGCAAGGGAATAATCGATATCCTCAATATTCTCGGCTAAATGGGTGTGCAGTCCGACCTTTTTATCTGCGGCCATGATAGCGGTATCGCGCATCAGCTCTATACTCACCGAAAAGGGCGAGCAAGGGGCAAGGGCGATACGGGTCATACTATGGGGGCGCTCATCATGGAAGGCATCAATAACCCGCAAATAATCCTCTAATATGTCCTCTTCTTTTTCGGTCAGGCTATCAGGGGGCAGGCCGCCCTTGCTCTCGCCAATGCTCATCGCCCCTCTGGTGGCGGTAAATCGGATGCCGACATCCTGAGCTGCTTCGATAGTGTCATCCAGGCGGCTGCCATTAGGATAAAGATAAAGGTGGTCTGAGGAGGTAGTGCAGCCGCTTAACGCTAATTCAGACAGGCCAATAGCAGCGGAAATATAGATGTCATCGGGGGTAAGCTGTTGCCAGATAGGATAAAGGGTCTTTAACCAGCCAAACAGGCTTTCATTCTGTGCTTCGGGAATAAGGCGGGTTAAGTTTTGGAACAAATGATGGTGTGTGTTTACAAGGCCGGGAATAACAATATGGCCGGAAAGGTCTATCACCTCATCTACCCTGTCGGCATGGCTGGCCAGCTCTGCTGAACTGCCGACCGCATTGATGACCCCGTTTTCGATAAGAATAGCGGCATTTGCCAGCTCATCCCCGCATCCCGAATTGCCGGTACGCGCATCATTCATGGTGGCCAGAACATCAATATTTGTCAGCAGCTGGCTGGTCATCTACCTCTCCTTGTTTTACCGGCTAAGTTGCCAGTCATCGGGGTTAATATCGAGGCACGCCTCAATCGCGGCCGTTGCAATCACCGAAAGCGTGTCATTATCCGTGTCCTGGACATTCAGCCCGCCTTTTACAACAGTTACTATCGCATTGCCGCGCGGTAATTCATCTGCGACTTTTTTTGTGTCCACCAATTCGGGTTTCTGAACGCCTATTGTGACATTTACCTGCATATCTTCATGGCTTAGACCTAGCGATCGAAAGAGTACCAGAGAGCTGTGATGAATAGCATCCTGTACCGCCCGGCACGCGGCTTTGGTATAATCCTCGCCATAGAGGTCATTGCCTGTCCCCATTTCCAAAATCAGCCTTTTCATGTGCTCGCCCCCTTGCCAGCGGCCGGTTGCATATCAAAAAAGACATTTACCGCAGCATTGGCGATTATGGTTTTATCGGTATCGGCTGCCGGGTTCTTGCTGGCCGGTTTGGCGATATCCAGCCCGCCATGGACGACCTGCACGCTTCCCTTGCCATAGGGCAGAATAGCTTTTACCGCGTCAATATCCACTTCCTCCGGCTTTTGCACGCCGATTTCCACCTCGACAATCATATCCTCGCGCGAAAAGCCGAACGCATCTGCCATGGTAAGCGAATTATGCCAGAGCGCATCCTGCAAGGCTCTTATCGCGGCCTTGGTGTAATCCTGGCGGCGGAGGGACGTGCCCATACCCAACTCCATTGCGACCTTTTTCTTTGCCATCCTCTAATTTCCCGAAATCTTTAAAACTGTTTTTTTATTCTGAAAACGCTAGACCTATTTCCTCTATTTGTCATATCTTTGTCATATTTTTTTGGGGAAAAATATCATTTTGTTGCAGACAGATTTGCCTGTTCAGATCCAATGTAACGCTCATATAAACGGGGTTATAGTGCTGTCTGCTTTTTTTTCCGGCTTTTTTATCAGCCTGTCTCTGATTCTGGCGATTGGCCCGCAAAACAGCTTTGTTATTCGCCAGGGCTTGCTGGGACAGTATGTTTTGGCCGTTGTGCTATTTTGCGGCATATCCGATGCGGTGCTGATTTGTCTGGGCGTATTGGGGCTGGGCACGGTTATGGCACCTGTCTTTACCCAATATTCAGACTGGATGTTCGGGCTGTCTGCGCTTTGGCTGGCTATTTACGGGGCAGGCAGGGTGCGGGCGGCATATCGCGGGGATTATCGCGTGCCGGCTGTGACGGACAATCAAAATCCGGGAACCCTTCGTGCTATATTTGCCCTTTTAGCGGTGCTTACCTTTGCCAATCCGCACGTATATCTGGATACGGTTATTTTGCTGGGGGCGGTATCTATCGGCTATGTCGGGCTGGAAAAGTTGGTTTTTGCTGTTGGGGCATCGCTTGCCAGCCTCAGCTTTTTTGCCATTATCGGTTTTGGGGCAAAACAGGTCAGCCCGTTTATGCGCACCCCCAAAGCCTGGCAGATACTTGATCTTCTCACCGCCCTGGTAATGTTTATCTTTGCAGGAATATTACTGGCACAAACCAGCTGGCTAGGGGCAGGCTAATCCAGATCCTCGCTCAGGACGGTCAGCTGGATATGATAGCATAGCTCGCCTTCATCATCATCGCGGTAAACAACCCCGAATGTTTCGCCATCCAGCTGAAATTCAACCGAATCCTTTGCCTCTGGCCGCGTAACCAGCGTGATGTCATGATTGCCGAAACGCTGGCGCAGAAAACGTTGCAGTTTTTGAGTTTCCGTCGGTGTCATCAGCTACGCCTCTTTGTTGTTTTTCAGTGTCTTTAAAAAATTATTTCAAACGCCGCCAGCTTAGGCAGTGTTGGGATATTTGTCCAGTTAAGATAGGCCGCCTTTTATATCTAATCTAGCCATGACGGGCAATTTGTCCGCCATAATGTGGCCAGGCTGGCCGGGCAGCGACATCATGCGCCCCGCAATTGCTGCAACGCAGATAAATACCCAGCTCCGGTACAGGAAACAGCGGGCCCAGCCGCTCGATAAGAATATCCACAGGCAAATCGGCATTATGGCTGCATCTGTTGCACCAGCAAAAAACACCTAAATTATGTGCGGCCAGATGATGCAAACATACAGGCTGATGCGGTTCTGTTGCCCGAATTTTCTGCTCTTTAAACTTTCCCACCTGGCAGATACACCTTAAATTTATGCAGATTTATTTGTTCTTGTTTTGTTCTAATTTAGGTATATCTAAACAAACAGGGTGGTGCAAGCCCTAATCGGCGTTCAATCTGCCTTCAAAAGGTTATTTTTGGCGCGAGAATATTAAAAAGAGGGTATTTCAGGCTTGTATCAGCCGGGGCAGGCGATACAGATAATTGGTCAATTCAGGTAATTTGCGCGTACGATAGAGCGTTTTTTTCCGATCCTTTAAAATAAAAACCGGCTGGTCAGACCCTTTGATACGTTGTTTTTCAATGGTGAAAAGCGGCTGTTCGTGGGCATGTTTGAAAATGGAAAAAATGGCAGAATTATCGATGTGATCAAGGGCGTAATCGCGCCAGTCACTGCTGGCAACACGCGCAGCATAGGTCGATAAAATAGTTGATAATTCTGTCCGGGAAAAATAGAGGGTTTTGGATTTTTTACGTGAAATGGAATGAGATGACATTTATTTCTATTATCCGTTAAATTTATTTATCCCGAATTTTATGTATTTTATCATACATGATGTTGAATATGCGGGGCAATCCCGGCAAGGATAGCCCATCCCCCTTTTTCTTAAAAGAGTGGCTAAAGCGATATCAAAGGTCAAGCCCTATAGGCAGAACAGCTATGGCTTGTCAGCTGCTATGGAAATTAGGCACAGAAAAAACTGGAAAAAACCCTGCTAACAGACGTATAAAGGCGATGAGATAAAATAATAACCCTGAGACAGGTCAGGATGAGAGCAAATGGCAGATATTTTTGACGAGATTAATGAAGAGCTGAAAAAGGACAGGCAAGCGGCTCTTTGGCAGCGTTATGGCAAATATGTCATAGGGGTTGCTGTGCTGATAATCGCCCTTGTCGGGGCGCGTCAGGGATATGTCTATTGGAAAGAGGCACGCGATGGTGCGGCGGCAACTGCCTATTATCAGGCGGCCGCACAAACAGATGAAGGGGATGCCTTGCAAGAGGTGATGGACAGCCTGACCCCCGGCTATCAGTTGCTTGCCGATTTCACTATCGCACGCAAGCTGGCAGAGCAGGGTAAAAACAATGAAGCCGAAGCTGCATTTTTACAGCTGTCAGATCGCAGCGATATTGACCCGTTTTACCGCGATACAGCCTTGTTGCTGTCTGTTATGCATGCCCCGGATAGCGCAAAAAGCGATGAATTGCTGAACCGGATTAATTCGCTGGCCAATCGTGCAGGGCCGTTGCAGGGATTGGCACTGGAACAGGCAGCTGGCCTGTCCCTGAAACAGGGCCGTATCCAACAGGCAGCAGATTTTCTGGAAAAAATTACCACCCTGAATGAAGCCCCTTCCAGCTTGCGCCAGCGTGCCAGCCAGCTTCTGAGCATTGTAAACAGCAAGGTATCTGGATAATGCATAGCCTTTCAGTTCTGTATCATGGTAGATGGTCACGCGCTTTTGCCGCTCTGCTGACAGCGATATCGCTGTTGGGGCTGAGTGCCTGTACTGAAAGAGAGCTGATTTTAAAAGGCGAGCGTGAAGCGGTTCTGCTGGAAGTTAACAGCCTGGAAATAGATACAAATGCGAGCGCCGAATTTGGCACAATCGGCGCGGTTGGCGAAAATCAGGATGCCGGCCATCCCGGCCTGTCCAGCGGCCATACAGGCGGTCATCTGCAGCTGGATCTGCCTTTGCAAAGCCTCTGGGAGGCCAGAATTGCCGCCCCGGAAGATGATGTGGTCAGCTTGCCACAGCCGATGATATCGGGCGGATATGTCTATGCGCTGGGGGCAGATGCGCTGCTCACTGCTTTTGATTTGGAAAATGGCGAACTGGTTTGGCAATATCAGGTCAATGCCCCGAAAAGCGGTGTATTTCCAGGCATTGCAGGGGGTATTGCGGTCAGCAGGGACAGGGTGGCGGTACATGCCTCGCGCGCCAGCCTCAGCTTGCTGGATGCCAAAGATGGCTCGGAGCTATGGAAAATAGAACATGACAGCCCTCTGGCAGGCGGCCCTACCTTTATTGGCGATGCCGGCGTGGTGGTCACCGATATTGATGGCTATGTCTTTGTTTATCGTTTATCGGATGGTGCGCTGGCCTGGCAGAGCGTTGGCTTGCCAGTGGATACAGTCGTGTTTGGTGCGCCTTCGCCTGCGGTAAATGGGGGCGAGCTGGTTCTGGCCGGGGCAGGGGGCGAAATCGCTATCCACCGCGTCGATAATGGCCAGCTATTATGGGCAGACAGCCTTGCCAGCCTTTCGCCCATTACCCCGCTTCAGGAGCTGGGCGATGTGCTGGCCCATCCTATCCATGAAGGCGAGATGATCTATGTGATTAGCCAGTCCGGCTTGCTGAGTGCCTATGAAGCCAAAACAGGTTTTCAGATTTGGGAACATCCTCTGGCCGGGGTGCAAATGCCCTGGATTGCCGGCGAGAGTATCTTTGTGTTGTCTGTGGAAGGCCATCTTGTCAGCTTGCGCAAATCAGACGGGGCTGTCAGATGGATAACCGCTTTGCAAGGCTCTGGTACACTGGGGGCAGCAAAGCCCGGTACGGTGACCGATTATTTTGGCCCGATAGTGGCCTCTAATCAGGTGCATGTGCTGTCTGAAGATGGCAAACTGGTCAGTCTGAATGCCGATACAGGGGCAATTGTTTCCGTTCAGTCTCTGGGCGGGGGGGTAGATGTTGCCCCGCAAATTGCCCGTTCCAGCTTTGTCTATTTGACAAAATCTGGCCAGCTACAGGTGATGCGCTAGAAAATGACCGTTACCCTTGCCATTGTTGGCCGGCCAAATGTCGGCAAATCGACCCTGTTTAATCGGCTAACCGGCACCCGGCACGCGATTGTGGATGACCAGCCCGGTGTGACGCGCGATCGCCGCGAGGGCGATGCCCATCTGGCCAGTATGCAATTTCGCCTGATAGATACAGCCGGGCTGGAAAAGGCCAAGGCAGGCAGTTTGCAAGACCGGATGCGCGAGCAAACAGAATTAGCTGTTGCACAAGCCGATATCACGTTGCTGGTCATTGATGCACGCGCAGGGATATTGCCGGATGATGTGCATTTTGCCCGCGAGATACGAAAATCTGGTACAAGCGTTATTTTGCTGGCCAATAAATGCGAAGGCAAGGCCGGGGCAGAAACGCTGGCCGATGCCTGGCAATTGGGGCTGGGCGCTGCCGTGCCGATATCAGCTGCACATGGCGATGGGCTAATCGATTTGTTTGATGCCTTG
>JAURQT010000056.1 GCA_030835985.1 Alphaproteobacteria bacterium | reverse complement strand
CGGGTATGTTTCCAGCAGGTCAATCCCGACCAGACAGCCTCTGCCCGCATCCAGCTTGCATTGCCGGGCAACCACCTGTAGCCAGCCCCCCGGCGCACAGCCCAGATCCACCACCCGCATATGCGGTGTTAGAAATTTATGCCTGTCATCCATTTGTTCCAGCTTTATCGCCGCGCGCGATCGATAGCCCCTTTTCCTGGCCTCTGCCACAAAGGGGTCATTCAGCTGGCGGGTAAGCCATCGCTGGGAAGAGGGTTTGCGTCCCCGCATTTTTTTAGGCTGGCGCGTCAAGCCTGCCTTTGAGCGATAGGATCGCCCCGAAGAGCCTTTTTTATCGCGCCCTGAACCCTCTGTCATCGTCAGACTACCTAACCTGAAACTGCCTTTTTATGATTGCAAAACTATACGCTGAAAATAGCGGCTACCACAAGGCACGAACAAATCGCCCCACCCCGCCCAGAACCGCATGGATATCGCGGCCAATCCCCAGCGTTGCCGGCACAACAAATAAAACAAGGGCGGTGGTAAACGCCA
This sequence comes from Alphaproteobacteria bacterium, assembly GCA_030835985.1. Classification (GTDB taxonomy): domain Bacteria; phylum Pseudomonadota; class Alphaproteobacteria; order Puniceispirillales; family Puniceispirillaceae; genus JADHLI01. The sequence continues at coordinate 42,184 of JAURQT010000056.1, read as the reverse complement.
GACCAAAGACAATGGTGGTGGCCATCGGGATCAGGAACTGGGCTTGCAGAGAGGTTTCAAACATCAGCGTACTCAAACCGCCTATCGTGGTCATGGAAGTCAGTAAAACCGGTCGCAACCTGTCAATCGTGCCTTGTATAATCGCTTCATCATGGGCGCCATCTGTCTCGTTCAGGCGCCGTTCAATGGTCGCGACCAGAATAATGGAATTATTCACCACAATCCCGGATAGCGCGATAAGGGCAAATAAAGACAGAATATTGATATTCATCCCCATCACATAATGGCCAACCACAGCCCCTATCAGGCCAAAGGGGATCATGATCATCACCGCAAAGGGGCGCGTCCAACTGGCAAATACCCATGCCAGAATGGTATAGATGCATAACAGGGCAAGGATACCGCCGCTGGCCATATCAGCAAAGGCTTCGCCCTGTTCCTGATCGCGTCCATCAAAGCGATAACGCAAATTATTTTCATCGGTATAGCTGCCAAACTCGCCAGTGATCAGCGCTTCTTTTGCCCCTGTTGTATTGATAACATCATCATCGAGATCCCCCTGAATAGCGACCTCGCGGAACCCGTCCTGACGCCGGACAATGGAAAAGCCCAGGCGGCGTTCAATCGTGGCAACATCGGCAAGCGGGACATAACTGCCTTGCGGGGTTATCAGGCGCAAATTGCCCAGATTATCGGTAGATACCTCATCTTCTGGCAGCGCCAGACGCACCGTGACCACCTCGTCACCGCGCGGAAAACGCCGCACCACCGCCCCATCCAGAGAGGCGCGAAGCTGGCTGCCGATAGATTGCACGGTAAAGCCAAGCGAGCGGCCAAGGGGAGAGAGGCGAATAATCCGCTCTTCTGCCCCGTAATTCAGATTTTCCTCAATATCGGTGGTGCCTGGAATGCCATCGGCAATCAGGATAATATCCTGTGCCGCTTTTTTTAGCATTTCCAGATCATTGCCCATAATCCGAATGTCCAGCTCGCGGCCGGGCGGCCCGCCTTCGGGGGCGCGAACTATCAAACGCTCCAGGCCGGGCATCGGCTGAATTTCTGCGCGCAACGCTTCGACAAACTGGGCAGAACGCACATCGCGCTGATCAGCGGTAATCAGCTCTATCATCATCCCGCCGCGCAAATCATTTGCCCCGCCTGTGGCTTCTTCCTGATTATCGGTGACGTGCGCACCGGCCACCGAATAGGCAAAAGAGACCAGGTCATTACGCCCATCTGTCAGCTCTTCTTCGACCACTGCCAATGCGCGTTCTATTTCGCCAACCATATTTTCTGTTTGCTGGCGGGTAGAACCAGAGGCCATCGTCATGCTGACATAAACATTATCGGCCTCGGGGGCAGAGAAAAAGACAAAGCCGACACGCCCGCTCGACATCATCCCGACCGCCAGGATAAGCATACCAATTGCAAGGGAAAGGGTGGCATATCTGAAACTCAGCGCAAGCCGCACCAGACGGCCGAAAAGCTGATCTCTGAAAAAGTTAAAACCTGCGTCAAATTTGCGCCGGAACCAGGAAGGCTGTGTTGATTTACCTGCCCCGTGATGGGCCAAATGGGCAGGCAAGATAAAGAAAACCTCTATCAGACTGGCCAGAAGCACCGCACACACAACCGCCGGTATCGCGCCAACGATAGCGCCAATTATCCCCTTAATGGTAAAGAGCGGCAAAAAGGCAGCAACGGTTGTCAGCATCGCAGAAATGACAGGCGGGCCCATCCGTTTTGCCGATAAAATGGCCGCTTCCTGAATAGGCAGATTTCGCCTGACGCGTAAATGTTCGGCATGCTCACCTATCACAATCGCATCATCCACCACAATGCCCAGTGCCATAATCAGACCGAATAGCGAGATCATATTGATGCTTTGAGCTGTGGCAAACATCACCCCGAATGTAGCCAGAAAGGCAACCGGAATACCCACCGCTACCCAAAAGGCGATGCGGGCGGGCAAGAATATAAACAATACCAGCAACACCAGTAACAGCCCGAAAAAGCCATTTTCGATCAGCAGGAATATCCGCTCTGAAATCAGGTCTGCTGCCACATTATACTGGGCAACTTCCAGCCCTTGCGGCAGGGTCATCTCTTTTTCGCTCAAATAGGTTTGAACAATCTCGTTAGTTTTAAGAGAGTCGCTGGTTTTGCCGCGCAATATATGCAGCTCTACTGCGGGCATTCCGTTATGTTCCAGCAACACAGCCGGGGTTTCAAACCCGTCTGTCAGCCGCGCAACATCGCCCAGGCGCACCGCACTGCCATCAGGCCGTATCAAAATTTTAATATCACCATATTCGGCAGCGGTTTTACGCAAACCGATAGAACGTACCCGAAGCGCCCCATCGGCAAAACGCCCGGCCGGCACATCCACCGAACTACTGGCAATAGCAGCCGAAATATCATTCAAGGTCAGACCCAGCCGTGCCAGTTCGGTTTCACTGACTTCAATATGAATTTCTTCATCTGGCAGGCCGCCCAAATCAACCTTGTCCACGCCGCGTTGCAGCAAATCCTCCTTGATGGTTTTGGCATGATAGCGCAGCGAATCCAGGCTATAGGGGCCATAGAGTACAATGCGCGAGACGGTGTCAAAAAACTCTGCCTTGATAATATCGGGCGATTCAGCTTCGGCGGGGAACTCTACCTGTCCGACAGCGGCTTCCACATCGGCCAGCGCTTTTTGCATATCCGCACCAAAGGTAAATTCAACCTGTGCGACCCCCACCCCTTCAAAAGAAGAGGACATCACCTTTTTTACATTGGCGATGGTTCGTAATTCCGGCTCTAGCGGCTGAATAATATTGCTATCCACATCTTCAGCTGTCGCCCCTGACCACTGGACATTAATCGCAATAATTTCAACATCCACATCGGGGAAAAATTGCTTGTTCAGGCGAGTAGCCGACATCATCCCCACGGCCAGCATGATGATCATAATCAAATTGGCGGCGGTGCGGTGACGGGCAAAAAATTCGATAGCGCTGCTAAACATAAAAATTCAAGGCTCTTTTCTTTAAGATGCGTTTGCTGAATTGGCGACACGTACACGCGTGCCATCCCCGATACCTGGCAAGCGGGTGGCAAGAATTTCCTCCCCATCCTGAATATCGCCCTGGATTAAAACGCTGCCCAGACTGCGATGCAGAACCGATATAGCTCGGGCGCTGGCACGGCCATTTTCAATAACATAAATAGTGCTGCGCCCAAAAAGTGCTTCTTCTGGTACAGAAACGACCTGGCGATAGGATTGGCCGACATATTGCACCTCGACAAACGCGCCTGGCGGCAAGCTTCGTGCGGCCTTTTCGGGCAGTTCGGCATATAATCTGCCGCCGCCTTCTGATCTGTCCACAATAATCTCAGAACGGCTGATAACCGCCTCTAATTCTGCACTGGCAGTGTTTCCAGATGTCCATCGCAGCTGCACCGGACGCCCGATAAGCGCATCGATATTCTGATAAATACCCACCGGCACAACAAAGCTGACCTCCAGCCGCGAGAGATCGGTCAGATGGGCGACCAGATGGCTGTTATTCACCTGATTACCAAGGGCCAAATCCACATTTGAAAGGGTGCCATCAAACGGGGCAACCAGCACCGCATCTTCTATATCCTTTTCATGGCGACGCGCGGCAACCCGGTATTGTGCGAGCCGTGATTTTGCCTGATCCAGCAGATTGGCCGCCACCGATACAGCCAGCTCTGCTGCGTCAATTTCCGCTTGCGAGCCAACAGATTTTTTAAACAGGGTACGGGCGCGCTCAAACATTCTGCTCCGCACCTCCAGCTGGGTTTCCAGCTGGCTGATTTGACGCTGTTCTGCGGCCATCTGAACCTTGACCTCTTCCAGCGCGAGGGCAGAGCGTTCACTATCCAGCCGGGCAAGCACCTCGCCTTGCTTGACATCAATGCCATTTCGCAGACGCGCCGATACCGAAACCACCTCGCCTGTCACACCAAAGCGCAATTGCGCCCCGCGCCCGGAGCTGACCGTACCAAAGGCCTGTTCAGTGGGGCTGATATCCCGAATTTCGGCGCGCACGGCCTGAACCGTCCAGATTTGCTCTTCAGGCGGGCTGGCAACCACTTCTTTTTTGGTGCTTTGCAGATAAGAATAGCCTGCCAGAAAAACACCCAGAACAATCATGGCAATAATTGCTTTTTTTAGAAAATTCAGTACTGGTGAAATTTTCATTTATTGATTTTCCCTAACGCCTGTTTTGCCTGAAAGAGGCATTCCTGATAGTGGCCTTTACGCATGGATTTAGCCTGAATACAGGCGGCAGTTTAATGCGGTTAACATCTGAATAAAAGAGAGGAGATAGCAAAATAAATTTGAGAGCGACGGGATAGCATATATTGCGCGCCCATATTGCGCCGCCGATATTGCGCCGCCTGAATTGCGCCCATAAGCCAGGCTCATTCCTGCTACCTTTTTTTTGCTAGATTCACCGCTATCTGCATTTATCAGCCAGCCAGCCTGTTTGTTGCCTTCGTCATAAAACATTTCCTCATTTATTTATAGGGGGTAAACACGTTATCAGACCAGTTTTGCGTACAAAAAACTTGCATCTGGCCACGCCTTGTTCACAAGTTTGAACAGGCATTTTGATATATGGATTTTTTTAACTCTGACAGGCCGCCCTTTTGCCATTAGGAATAGCAGATGCATTTTATTCAAAAACAGATGGCTATCCTGACGGCATTGCCGGCACTGTTTCGTTTGTCTGCACCGATTGCGATAGGCCAGCTTATCTCTATTTCTATGCTGACAGCCGATTTCTGGATGATGGGACGGCTCAGTGCCTTTGATCTTGCCTCCGGCTCTCTGGCGGTGCGGGTATATCAGCCTTTTTATTTTTTATGTCTTGGCCTGTTGAGCATTATCGCCTCTATGGTTGCCCAGTCTATCGGGGCTGGTCGGCCGGAAATTGCCCGCCGTATTTATCGTCAGGGGCTGATATTGGCGTGCCTGCTGGGCGGGGGGCTAATGCTGCCTATCCTGTTTGGGGCAGATATTCTTGTCCTGCTTGGCCAGGACGCAGAAATAGCAAGCTATGCCACACCTTTTTTCATCTATGCCGCGCTGGGCTTTCCTTTTACGCTTATCTTTTTGACCATGCGGTTTTTTACCCTGGGCCATCGGCGTATTGGCGCACAATTAATCGCCTCTATTTTGATGCTGGGGCTGAACATTATATTGAACCCGCTTTTGGCTTATGGGCTGTATGGTATGCCGGAAATGGGGCTGGCAGGCATCGCCCTTGCGACCAGCCTTAGCTATATGATGGCCTGTCTTATTCTGGGCAGTTTAATTGGATTGCGCGCGCCTTTTTCCGAAACAAAACCCTATCAGAACTGGTGGCGTCCAGACATGGAATTGATGAAAACCATGTTAAAGGTGGGCGGGCCAAATGCCTTTATTGTGGCCTCCGAGACAGGAATGTTTATTGTCGCAGCCTTTATCGTTGGCCTGTTCGGTTCAAGTGCGCTGGCGGCGGTGGCGATTGCCAATCAAATTGCAGCAGTGGTGTTTATGTTACCGCTTTCCATCTCGCAATCCTGTGCGATTTTGGTTGGTCAATCTGCCGGGGCGGGGCGGCTGGAGGATGTACGCGCCATTGGCTGGGCGGGTGGTCTGGCCGGGCTAATCATTGCCCTGCCACTAACGCTATTGCTGGCCATTTATCCTGAAACCCTTGCACGCATCTTTTTGCGCGATGGCGATCCGCTTGAGCTGGAAACTCTGGCGATTGTTGTACCGATGCTGTGGATCACTGCCCTGTTTCAGGCCAGTGACGGGGCACAGGCGATTTTCACCGCAAATCTGCGCGGGCTGAATGATACACGGATGCCGGCATTTTACGGGCTGATCTGTTTTTGGGGAGTGGGCATTGGTACCGGGGCCTTTATGGCATTATATCTGGGATGGGGGCCGGTATCTGTCTGGTCTGGCCTTGCAACCGGCCTTACCTTAAATGCGCTTATCCTGACCGGCAGATGGCATCGCCAATTACGCCTTATTCGTGATGGTCAGCGCAAATTGCTGGAAACAGCAACCAGCTAGAAATATGCCCCTGCCTGTCAGAATAAAAAGAACTGTCCCGAACAGGCGGTGAAGGCTAGGATAAATTATGGGAAATTCTTTTTGTCAAATGCCAACCATGCCAGCCAGCTGCCAGATACAGCAGCAGCAAAGCTGGCGACAGGAAATAGAGGCGATAGAGGCGCTTTCCGGCCTGTCTGAAAGCGATAAAACCCGCCTTGCCGCCATTATTATAAATAGCAGCCATTTGCACAGAATGGCAAAATTATTTGCCGCAGATATTCCGGATATATTCTCTGGCAGGGCAGAAGATATTCTGAAAAACGCCAGAGAAGAGTGGCAGGAAGCGATGAAAACAGCCTCTTCGGATGAGGGGTTGGCAAAGGATTTACGCGCCTTTCGCAATCGCTGTCATCTTGCCATAGCGTTAAGTGAATTATGTCAGAAAATGGATATCGGCACGGCCTGTAGCCGCTTGTCTGAATGTGCAGAAATCGGCTTGCAGGGTGTGGTGGATTATTTACTCAACTCTGGCACAGCTTCTGCTGATACAGAATTGGCAGCGGCCAGATGGGTTGTTCTGGGGCTGGGCAAGCTTGGGGCAGGCGAGCTGAATTATTCCTCGGATATAGATGTGATTGTGTTGCATCAATTCGCCCCGAACAGCTCAGAGGAAAGCTATGATAAACAAAGCCGCCATTTTATTGGTCTGACGCGCCGGCTGGCAAAGATACTGTCCGAAGATACAAGAGATGGTTTTGGCTGGCGTGTTGATTTTCGCTTGCGACCAGACCCGGCGGCTACCCCCCTTAGCCTGTCCTATGCGGCGGCGGTCAGCTATTATGAATCGACCGCCCGTTCATGGGAGAGAGCTGCCTTTATCCGCGCCCGCCCAGTGGCAGGGGATATCGCACTTGGCCAGCAATTTTTAACCGCTATTTCGGCCTTTATCTGGCGCAGAAGCTTTGATTATACAGTTATTGATGATCTGCAGATATGGTTGCGCCATCTCGCCCCTGTGCCGGGCTATTATGGCTTTGATGTAAAATTGGGGCAATTTGGTATCCGGCATATAGAATTGCTGGTGCATATTCTGCAATTGCTGGGCGGGGGGCGACACCCTGAGCTGCGATGCCATAATACCAGTTTAGCGCTGGACAGGCTGGTCGGTTTGGAATGGCTGGATGCCGGTCAGGCGGCCGCCCTGAAGCACAGCTATTTCAAGTGGCGCGAGATAGAACATCGTGTGCAATATTTGCGCGATACCCAAACCCATAAATTACCTCGCGATATCAATGGCATGGCTGATTTTGCCGCTTTTTGCGGCTTTGCGGCAGCAGCGGATTTGACCAGCGCTATACAGGCGTTACAAAACGCCACCCAAAATGCCGCCCATCACCCTATCTTTGATAAAATGGTGGAACGCGCCCAAACCCGCCAGGCAGAGATGGCAGGGGCGCTTGCCAGTGCTGCAGATTATGAATTATCGCTGGATTGGCTGGCCTCTCTGGGGTTTTCCCGGCCGCATGATATCCGCGATATTATCGATGGCTGGGATAGCGGGCGAACCCCAGCCACCAGAGGCGAGCGAGCCCGGCAATATCTGTTTGACCTGCTACCAGAGTTGCTTACCAATTTTGCCAAAGCCGGCGATCCGGATGCCGCCTTTGCCCATTTTGCCGATTTTGTGGCCGCCTTGCCAGCCGGGGCACAAGCCTTTTCCCTGCTCTGCCAGCATCCCCAGCTTGCCAGCCTGATAACCGATATTCTGGTAAAAGCCCCTGCCCTGACAAACACCATCGGGCGGCGCACCGATATTCTGGATATTTTTCTGGAGCCGCATTTTTTCACGCCTTTGGAAGGGATGGCCGCGCTGGCCACCAGCTGTCCTGAATTGCAAAAAGATGAGCCTGTTGAGCTGTATCTGGACAGGGTAAAACGCTGGAGCCATGAAGCCCGCTTTCGTGCCAATGTTCATATGCTGCAAAAAATTACCCCTGTTAGCGAGGTATCTGCCTATCTTTCTGCGATTGCCGAAATTTCTGTTCAGGCCGTTAGCCAGGCCGCGATAAGAGATTTTCAATCTCGCTATGGCCGCATAGAAAACAGCCATCTTTATATTGTTGCCCTTGGCAGGCTGGGATGCCAGACCATGACCGCCCGATCCGATATTGATGTGCTATTTATCTATGATGGCACAGCAGATACCCAATCTGATGGGCCGCGCGCATTGGGGCTTTCGGCCTATTATATCCGGCTGTCACAGCTGATTATCAGCTGGCTGACAGTGGCCAGCCGCGAAGCCAGCTTATATGAGATAGATACCCGGCTGCGGCCAGATGGAAAATCAGGGCCAGCGGCCACCCATATCAGCCGCATTGAGGCCTATTATGAAAAGGAAGCCTGGCCGTGGGAACATATCGCCTTTGCCAAAGCCAGGCCGATTTTTGCCTCTGATAATGCGCCCGCAGCAGAATTGGATAAAAAAATAGCCCGCCTTCAATCCAGCCTGCCTGCCATCGCGGATATGAAAGCAGATATCGTGAAAATGCGCGACAAGCTGGGCCGCGAACTGACAGGCCAGAAAACACCCGGGCTGGGCTTGAAAAAACGGCGAGGCGGCTTTCTGGATATCGAATTTCTGGCTATGCTCTTGCGGATGCAAAACAGCCATTTAGGCAAGATTTCCAGCCCGGCCGCGCCATTGGCGGTGTTGCGGGCAAGCGATATTACAGCAAGTGATATTACAGCAAGCGATATTACAGAAAATGAAGCCGATATTCAAAGCTGTATCGAGGCGGCCACCCGATTGGAAGAGATACAGGCCTTTAGCCAGCTTTGCCTGCCCCGCTATGCAGAAAGCCCGGACAGGGAAAACCCTGCACACGCCTATCAGGAATTGGCAGAAATAACCGGATATGGCCAGCTGGACAGGCTGCTGGATGCGATAGAAACTGCCGCCCACACCATCGAGGCCAGCCTGTTACAGCGCCTGAAAAGCCTCTGAATTCCCTGAATTAATTCACAAATCAGGTATAAAATTTTCACTCTATAACAGAACCGACCAGGATAAGGCGGTTTTTGACCATCAACGAAATTGATTTCAGCTTAAGGCAGGAGAATAAGCACGCAATAAAGGACAAAGTGCCAAGCGTAATATTCATGACATGTTTTGTTTGAACGGTTTTTGATTAGGCAGGCATCCATTACCATTATCTGACAGGTTACCTGCCTGTTCTGGCCACTATCAAAGAGAGGGTGCATGTTACGGTCGCTAATCGCAAGCTGGCCTCTGTTTTTTGGCCTTTTCCTTATTATGATCGGCAATGGATTGCTGGTCTTTATGCTGGGGGTGCGTGCCAATAATGCCGGCTTTAGTACCTTTATTTCCAGTATTATGATGGGCGGCTATTTTCTGGGCTTTTTTGGCGGCTCTCAAATTGTGCCTAAATTACTATCGACTGTTGGGCATATTCGGACATTTGGCGCTTTATCGGCCATCGCTTCTGCGGCTGTTTTAATGCATCTGGTCAAAACAGATCCCTATTTATGGACAGCGATGCGGGTATTTACCGGCTTTGCCTATGCGGGTATGTATATTGTGGTGGAAAGCTGGTTGAATGCCAAAGCCACAAATGAAACGCGCGGCCAGATGCTGTCTATCTATATGATTATTACAATGGGCGGGCTGGGGCTGGGCCAGATATCAGGTGGTTTTGATAATGGCATTACAAGCCAGCTATTTCTGCTTGCCTCTATTTTGGTATCTATCGCGGTTGTGCCTATTCTTCTAACCGCCTCCCCTGCCCCGGAATTTGCCGAGCCGGAAAGCGTATCCATACGCCGTTTATATGCCATCTCGCCTCTGGCCATGATAGGGATGGTGTTGCAAGGCATGACCGCCTCTATGACCTTTGGTTTGGGGGCGATTTATGCCACCATGATAGGCCTGACCTCTTTTCAGGCAGGGTTATTTGCCGCTTCTGTGACCATCGGCAATATGCTGCTTCAATACCCTGTAGGCCGATTATCCGATATTTTTGACCGTCGAAAGGTCATTATGCTGGTCGCCGGCGTGGCCGGTATTTCTGCCTTTTTAGCCAGCTTTATGGGGCCATCACATTTTTGGATATTGATCATTTTAACAGCGCTCTATGGCGGTTTCAGCCTGACCATCTATTCGCTTTGTATTGCCCATGCAAATGACTATCTGACCCCCAGCCAGATGGTCGGCACGGCCTCAACGCTGATCACGGTCAACGGGATAGGTGCAATTGGCGGTGCACCTGTAGTTGGCGCATTAATCGATATTGCCGGCTCGCAGATTTATTTTATCGTCATCGCCTTGATACACGTCCTGCTGGTTGGCTTTGTATTGGTGCGGATGAGCATTCGCCCGTCTGTCCCGATGCAGGCACAAGGCCCATTTATCGCCGTACCGGAAATCGGCACAGCGGTTGCCGCTACCCTGAACCCGGAAGCGGCCTGGTCTGAAGAAGAGGATAATGTGGATAGCCAGGTCACCCTTTTTGAAGATAATCCCTATCTGCAAATCTCCCCCTCATCCTCGCAACAGGATTAAAAGCGCTGCCAACAGCCCTGTGCCAGCTTACGGTCAAAAAAGCAGTATTCCCGGCATTAGCCTCATAAACTGGCACTCGCCTAATAACCTGGCATCTGACCCATAAAATTTTCGGTGGCCTGCTGAAAAGTTGTCGTGTATTATTTTTCGTAAAAAATGTTAGTGCTATGCTAATTTAGTTTTTTCTAACTTAGAAAATTTCTGAATTAGGGTGGATGATTTGCCGAAAAAAAGACCTGCTTTGTTGATAATTTTACTGGCTGTGTGGTTTTATGTACCAGCCGCTTTTGCCGCTTCAGAACCCAGATATCTGACTGTCACGGCGGTCAGTGATGCTGATTCCCTGCGGGCAGGCCAGTTGCGCTTGCGCCTGCATGGCATTGATGCGCCGGAACTACGACAAAATTGCCTGGACAGCGTCGGCCAGCCCTATAAATGCGGGCAAAGCGCGACAGATTTTCTGCGCTCGATGATAGAAATTGGCACAGAAATTCAATGCCGGCATCTGGATACAGACAGATATAAACGCTGGGTTGTAAAATGCTTTCATAACGGAGAGGATATCGCCGAGGCAGTGGTGCGTGCCGGCTGGGCGCTGGCCTATCGGCGCTATGCACAAGATTATATCGAGGCAGAAAAGCAGGCGGAGCGTGCCAGGCGGGGCATTTGGCAAGGCAGCTTTACGCGGCCGGAAATATGGCGGCGCGAACAGCGCAAAAAATAAACCGCACGAAATGCCGTCTATTTTCAAATGGCGCGTTATAACAGGCCCAATTCCCGCAATTCTGCAGCCAGCTCGGCTGGCATGGGCGCGGCATCTTCTGTCTGCGGCAAATCTTCGGGCGCGTCCTCTGTTTCCAGATAGCGCCAGCCCTGAAAAATTCGCACCCGCCGCGGCCAGACAGGGATTAATTCAGGATGCAGAATAATCCCGCAAGCTGGCCGGCCATCCTCGCGCTTAACCTCGATTAAATCTGCGATTGGCTGGCGTACGCACATCTGGCCTTTGATAATCCAGAACATAGAGCCACCATCCAGCAGCTCATCTGCACGTTTTGGCCAGTTGCGGGTGGGGTGTATAATCGGCCGCCCCTGCTTTAGGGCGCGGCTCTGCCAGCTTTTCAAATTGTCGATAGAAACAGATCCTACCGATAGTTTTTTTAAATGCACACTCATAATAAATTACCTAGCTTGCCCTCTTCTGTGAGGCAAGAGCACAAAACAGATTTTCCTTTTTAAAAGAAGGCTTATCGCGGATGCCTAGAGCAGATATAAGGCAGCCAGTCCCAAAAAGACCAAAAAGCCGATAACATCGGTGATGGTGGTGATTACCACTGATGAGGCAACGGCCGGGTCAACCCCTGATTTTACCAGAACAAGCGGAATAAGCGTTCCTGAAAGTGCTGCGACTATCAGATTGATAAACATCGCAATGGCCAGCAGCAGGGCTATCTCTGCCTGACCAAACCATATATAGGATAAAAAGGCGGTAATAGCCGCAAAAAACACCCCGTTTACGATACCGACATAAAGCTCTCTCAACCCAAAGGTAACGGCCAGCTTCGGGCTGAATTCGCGCATCGCAATCGCCCGCACCGCCACCGTGATGGTTTGCGTGCCGGCATTGCCCCCCATAGAGGCCACAATCGGCATCAATACCGCAAGGGCGACTATCTTCTCGATTGTATGTTCAAAAAACCCTATCACCACCGAAGCGGCAATGGCGGTCAGCAAATTCACAAACAGCCAGGGGGTGCGCCCCCGCAATGTTTCCAGAACAGAGGTGCGGATAGAGGCATCCGACACCCCTGCCAGCGCCATCAAATCCTCTTCAGCCTCTTCATCAATAACATCGATAATATCATCCAGCGTAATCATCCCGACCAGCCGACCCTCGCTATCGACCACGCCTGTAGTTACCATGCCATAGCGCCGAAACAGCAAGGCAACCTCTTCCTGATCCATCGTCACAGGCAGAGAGCGGATATCGGTATCCATAATTTCAGATATGCGGCGCGGACGCTGGGCACGCAATAATTTATTCAGCCGCACCTCGCCTACCGGGTGGCCAGCTGTATCGGTGACCATAATCAGATAAAAATCACTGCTCCCCTCTTCGGTTGAGCGCAGATAATCTATCGTCTGGCCAACTGTCCAGAAAGGCGGCACCACCACCATTTCGCGCTGCATCAAACGGCCAGCTGAATCTTCGGGATAGGACAGGCTCTGTTCAACGAGTACCCGGTCACGTGCGGGCAAGGCAGCAAGGGCATCATCCAGATCTTCAGGCTCCAGCTCTTCGGCAAGGGTTACCACATCATCTGAATCCAGCTCTGGCAGGGAAGCGGCAAACACCTCAGGGCCCAGCATTTCCACCACATCCTCGCGGACATCCTCATCCAGATAGGGCAAAATTTCAGGATCAAATTCCGCCCCGTACTGGCTGACCAGAATTTGAATCTCGTCAATGGAAATACGTTCCAGCAAATCTGCCTTATCAGCCGGGTGCAACGGATCCATTAGCATCCGCAAACGCCGCCATTGCTGGCTGGCAAAACAATCGCGAATAGCGGCCTCAACCTTTGGGGTCAGCCCATACATAGAGGCAACATCCGGGGCCGGTATTTCCGAAATGGGGGTTTCAGCGTTTTCGGGTAGGTCAACCATGTGAAGCCTCCGTTAAGCTGAAAAAAACTGGCAGATGCACCAGTGGCGGTCGCGCAGATTATAGCATAGCTTGCGGGTAAAAACAAACCGCTCTTGCACAAGGTAATAAAATTACAAAAACCTGTTTTGTATTTTTATGATCAAAAAATATACGCTTACAGGCCAGCAGAACAGGCAGGGTGTCAGGCTGCCATATAGGCAGCCACCCCCATCGCCAGCCTATCTGTTTGCGTGGCGGGAATATCTTTATGCAACACCAGACGAAAGCCTTTTTTTGCCGGGCTGATAATAATGTTTCGGGCGCGCAGAAAAGCAGGCAATTCGCCCTGTTTTTCCTCTGGTAAAAACATATAAATCATATTGGTATCTATCTTGTCCAAATCGATATCCACGCCGGTGATTTCTGCCAGCTTTTCGGCTAATTGGCGGGCATTTTCATGATCCTGCGCCAGCCTCTGGATATTATGTTCTATGGCATATCGCCCGGCAGCTGCCAATATACCGGCCTGGCGCATTCCCCCGCCCAGCATTTTGCGCCAGCGCCGCGCCCGGGCAATAAACTCAGCTGACCCGCATATCAGCGATCCGGCAGGTGCGCCCAGCCCCTTGGACAGGCATAAAGAGACAGAATCAAACGTCTTTACAATATCGGCAGCCGCAATTTTACTTGCCACAGACGCGTTCATCAGCCGCGCCCCATCCAGATGGGTAAACATATTATTTTCATGGGCAATCTGGCAAAGCTCGGCCAGATGCAAGGCGGGCTGGATCTGGCCATTTACGGTATTTTCCAGACATAGTAATTTGCTGATCGGGTGGTGAAAATCATCCGGCTTTATGGCCTCGCGCAAATCTGCGGCACAGACGCGCCCTGCGCTATCCAGGGGCAAGGTACAGGGCACCACCCCGCCTAATGCAGCCGCGCCCCCTGCCTCGTAAAAATTGGTGTGATAATGGCGGCCAGTGATATATTCATCCCCTCGCCCGGCATGGCTGAGGATAGAAATAAGATTGGCTTGCGTGCCTGAAGAAACAAATAGCCCGGCCTCTTTGCCCAATAGCTCGGCCCCGCTCGCCTCTAGCTGATTAACGCACTTGTCCTCGCCATAGACATCATCGCCTACTTCGGCTTCATACATGGCCTGGCGCATCGCGCTATCCGGCCGGGTTACTGTATCGCTCCGAAAATCCAGCTCTATTTCCTGTGCCATCGCGTCTTTCCCTTTTTTCTGGCCTGCCTATTCTGGCCTGCATATTCTGGCCTCCATATTCTGGCCTGCTTATTCTGGCTTTCCAGTGTGAAAAACAAAAGCGGTTTTGTCCATGAATTTAAGGTAAACAAAAAGAAAGGCAGCTATATTAAAACTGCCTTTCTTCACTATTTTAATTTAACGATGGTGTAATTTAACGGTGGATTATTTCGATAGACGGGTGAATTCGGGATAGGAATCCATACCCAGCTCTGAATTATCCAGACCCGCCATCTCTTGTTCTTCAGATACCCTGATCCCCATCACCAGATTAAGGATAGTCCAGCCGATAAAAGAGACGATAAAGGTGAACAGGCCAACCACGACAATCCCGGTGACTTGCGCCCCGATAGAGGCTTCTGCATTGGTGATAACCACTGCCAGCGTACCCCAGATACCTGCGATCAGGTGTACAGGAATGGCACCGACCACATCATCTATCTTTAGCTTGTCCAGCAATGGCACAGCAAAGACAACGATGACGCCGCCAACACCGCCAATAAGGGTTGCAACGCCCAGAGTTGGGGTAAGCGGCTCGGCGGTAATGGATACCAGACCAGCCAATGCGCCGTTCAGCACCATAGTAAGGTCGATTTTCTTGTACAGAATTTGGGTGAGAACCAGCGCGGCCATCGCCCCGCCTGCGGCTGCAGCATTGGTATTGGCAAAGATACGCGATACATCTGCCACATCCCCGATTGTGCCCATAGCCAGCTGCGATCCGCCATTAAAACCGAACCAGCCCAGCCACAGAATAAACGTACCCAAGGTCGCCAAAGGCAGGTTAGCACCTGGCATCGGAATGACCCGGCCTTCTACATATTTACCCAAACGCGGGCCAAGTACCAGCGCACCGGCAAGGGCGGCCCATCCGCCGACAGAGTGTACAACAGTTGATCCGGCAAAATCCAGAAAACCAAGGGCATCCAGGAACCCGCCGCCCCACTTCCAGCTGGCCTGAAGCGGATAGATAAGGGATGTCAGAATGAAAGTGAAAATCAGAAATGGCCATAATTTGATCCGCTCGGCGACTGTGCCGGATACGATGGAGGCGGTTGCCGCACAGAACATCAACTGAAAGAAATAATCAGAGGCGGTCGCTGCATAGGACAGATCATCTACCGCATCGGCGGCCACGCCAACCGGTTCCATCACAGCCAATGCCGGGAACAGAGCCGAGAAATACCCCTCAATTGCCCAATCGCCTAGCGGATACATCAAATTATATCCAACCAGATAATAACCGATGGCGGCGATGGAAAACAGCGCGATATTCTTGGTCAATTGGGTGGTGGTGTTTTTTGCCCGAACCAGCCCGGCTTCCAGCATACAAAAGCCGCAAGCCATAAACATGACCAGAAAGCCACCAATTAAAAAGAGCAGGGAATTTAGAATAAAGACCCCGTGTTCGGGGACGGTTTGTGCAAATGCGGGGCTGGCAACGGCCATAAAAGCCCCGGCGATAAGCGTTTTTGTGATAAGGGAACGATACATTTTGTTTACTCCTGTTTACTGCCCTGTTTTTACAGCGCTTCTGGCCCTGTTTCGCCTGTGCGGATACGCAAAGCATCCTTCAGATCAAGGGCAAAAATTTTCCCGTCACCGATTTTTCCGGACTCAGCGGTTTTTTGAATCGTTTCGATGACTTCAGATGCTTTTTTTGTCTCTACGGCCAACTCGATTTTGATTTTCGGCATGAAATTGATGACATATTCCGCGCCGCGATAAATCTCGCTTTTGCCTTTTTGACGCCCATACCCTTGAACCTCGCTAACGGTCATTCCGGAAATGCCAATCGCGCCTAGCGCTTCATGAATGGCATCCAGCTTTCCGGGTTGGATGATCGCAATGATGTATTTCATTTTAACCTCTTAAGTTTTTTTCATTTGCGCCGACTGTCCAACCAACTTTGTGGGGTATGGAAAAACAAACCGACAAGGTTAGATACCAAATTGTTCTGAATTGATATTGTGCTGAATATTTTGTATGGTGATGCATTTTTTGCATCACGGTTTAGGTCAAGGGGTTAAAGATGCGTCACCTCACCCATTTAAAATATATCGATGTTGTTGCCCGCGAAGGCTCTATTCGCAAAGCAGCAGAGAAGTTAAATATCACCTCTACCGCCCTCAACAGGCGGATTTTATCGCTGGAAGAAGAAGTAGGCACAGCCCTTTTTGAGCGGCTGCCTTCCGGGGTTCGACTGAATACTGCCGGCGAGCTGTTTATCCAGCATATTCGCTATCAGATGACAGATTTATCGCGGGTATTATCGCAAATTGCCGATTTATCCGGGGTACGGCGCGGCCATGTCCGTATCCATGCCAGCCCCGAGCTGAGTAGCGGTTTCCTGCCAGAACAAATCGCGGCATATCGGCTGGAATTCCCCTCTGTCAGCTTTGATGTTTCTGCCCGGAAAACAGCCGATGCCCTCAAGGCCTTGCGCGAATTTGAAACCGATATTGCGCTTGTTTTTGGCGATAGCCTGCCGTATGATGTCCATATTGCGGCCTCTATCGAACAGCGTGTTCACGCGTTTATGCAAAAAACGCATCCCCTGGCACAACAAAAAACCCTGCGCTTGCAAGAGATGATTGGCCAGCCTGTTATCCTGCCCCAAAGCGATGAAGGCTTGCTCGGTCTGATAGAGGCCGGACAGACCCAGTCCCACCTTGCGCTAAATCAGGCTATCTCAACCGATGATTTTAACTGGATGCTGAATTATGCCAGCCGCGAGCCGGTTATCGGCTTTCATCTGCCTGTCCGGCTATTATATGCCCGAAAATTGCCAGATGAATTGGCCTTTATCCCGATAGATGAGCGCGATATGCCAGGCGGGCTTATCCATCTGGTGCATGCCAAAGGGCGGGTTTTACCGGTTGCGGCGGCAAAATTTCTGGATCAGCTTGTGCAAAATCTGAATCTGCGTTTTCCAGAAGAAACCAGATAGCCTGCCAGACACCCATAAAAAAAAGGGATGCCCCGCTGTAACAAGAGACATCCCTTTAAAAAAATTTCGTGTTCATGACAATCTGCCTATCAGGGGCAGTCTTGCGTTATCGCGCGGCTACCACAGGCAAGGCTGGATTTTGTCTATCTAGCAAAGAGGCTGCTCTTTGCTGTTTATCCACTTACCCTTCTGATCGGCATTTTTTGTCTGTTCACTAGACATATGATCACCTCCTTTTTCTTAAGCTGTTAAAACGATATAAACAGCGTTGCGGCTATCCACCGGCCTGTCAAGCTGGCAGAAAGGGCTTTTTCATTTATTGCCGTCCAGCCTTATACAAGGCGCATAGGCAATAGCCAGGCGCAGCGGAATATGCTAGGGCTGATGCATAAGTATTTTCGCCCCCTTTTGGTTATTTCAGACATACAATCCTGTCCATGCTTTCTTCTGCGCGTCATATTCTGATTATCCAGCCCCTTGTCGGGATCGGCGATATGATATGGCACAAGCCATGGATAGATGAGCTTATCGCACATTATCAGGTCACCCTTGCCACCAAGCCCACTGTTCAGGCACCGATAATATTTCATGGCACGCCTGCCAGCTTTCAGCTGATGAGGATAGAACGTTCCTTGCGCGGCAAGCGTGGCCGTCATGATGGCCTGTTGGGATTTTGGCGACTGGTGCGCGATTTTCGGGAAAGCGGGGCAGATACCGCTATCATCCTGCATCATTCCACCCGTTATGCGATGGCGGCCTGGCTGGCTGGCATAAAAACACGGCTGGGCTATGGCCGAAAAGGACAGCAAAAATATCTGAATACAGGACAATACCTATCCCCATCAGAACTAAGAGGGCATGCGGTTAGCCGGATTAGCCAATTTGCCGCGCGAAATGGCTTTGGTCTGGATAATCCTGCCTGGCATATTACCTTGCCAAAGGCGGCGCATCGCCAGGCAGAAACCTATCTGAAATCCGCAGAATTAATAGCAGAAAAAGGCCGTACACGCCCCTATCTATGTCTGGGCATAGGCGCAATGCACCCGGAAAGGCAATGGGGGGCAAAAAAATTCAGCCAGCTGATTACCGGCCTCTTCTGTGCCCGCCCGGATATGCGTATCGCCCTTATTGCCGGGCCGGATGACGCAGAGATGGTAACAGAGATTGAGCGCCATTTGTCCCGGCATTCGGATATTCCAGCCCCCCTTATCATCCAGGACAGGCTGGATGTGGCCTGTGCGGTGATGGCAAGAGCAGAGGGATATGTCGGTAATGATACCAGCTTGCTGAATTTATCTGTTTGTGTGGGCAAGCCGGCTCTGGGGCTGTTTTCGCAATCAGAGCCGCTGGATTACTCGCCGCTTATCCACCAGTTAAACCTTTTTGCCAGCTCTGACTATGGCACAAAGGGTCTTATCCATAAAATCAGCGCAGAAGCGGTAATCGAAGCGGTTTTGCGCCTGTGGCCGGAAACAAAATAGCGGATAAAAAAAAGATAAATAAACCTTCCTTAATTAGTGACTTGTCATAAGGTACAGATTTCACTACCCTTTCGCAGTTTGTTCGTTGGGAAAAAAGCCCGTTACCCCTAAAAAGCGAGATGGAAAATCAATGTCTTCTTCCTGTGATGTACTGTTTGTTGGCAATGCAATTATGGATGTTCTGGCGCCGTGTGAAGATGGTTTTTTAACCGATAATCACATCGAAAAAGGCGGCATGAACTTAATTGATGAAGACCGCGCTCTTCAGCTATATGAAGCGATGCAGGATAAAACCCAGCAATCAGGCGGATCGGCCGCAAATAGTGCCTATGGCATGGCCGCACTTGGCGGCTCGGCTGCCTTTGCAGGGCAGGTAGGCAAAGATGCGCTTGGCGATGCCTTTATCTCTGACCTTGGCGCCGGGGGGGTTGCCTTTGTTGGACAGCAACAGCCAGGCGGGCTGGCCACTGCCCGTTCAATGATTTTTGTGACCCCCGATAGTGTGCGCTCGATGAACACCTATCTCGGCACATCCCTGCATTTAAATGCCAGCCATATTCCAGAGGATACACAAGCAGGGATAATTTATCTGGAGGGGTATTTATTTGATGCCCCGCAAGGGCCGGAAATTTTTGCCCGTGCAGCAGAAATCGCCCATAAAACAGATGCCCAGCTTGCGCTATCTTTATCTGACCCCTGGTGTGTTGAGCGCCATCACGCACAATTTTCTGCCTTTATACGCGAACACGTTTCTATCCTGTTCAGTAACGAGCAGGAGATTACCACCCTGACAGGTACAGACAGGCAAGGATCGGTTGCGATGATGGCCGAACATTTAGAAGAGCTGATTATCACCCTTGGCGCAGAAGGGGCGATGGTCTGGTGCGAGGAAGAACAAATCCTTGTGCCTGCCATGCCCGAAGGCAAGGTCATCGATACCACAGGGGCAGGTGATTTATTTGCTGCCGGCTATCTTTTCGGGCGGGTCACCGGGGCATCCGGTTTGCAGGCAGCAGAGCTGGCCAGCTTGTGTGCGGGCGAGGTTATCTGTCACTATGGCGCGCGTCCGGCAAGGGATATTCAGCCCTTTATCGAGCAGGCTGTATAGGTAGCCGCCCTTCTTAATTTATTGCAGGTTAATCTATTGCTGGTTTTTCCAGGTAAGGCTGGACATAGCGTTCATATTTGGCCGGTTTTATGGCGGCTAAATCCACCATCACAAAGCTGTCCAGACACATGGAAAAAGCAGCATCCACATTAAAGGCAGAAAAGCTGACCCCGCCTGTATCGCATAAATCGGCATATTGGCGATACAGGGTCGGGATACGCACTTGCATATGCCCCAATTGTTCGCGCATAGCCGCAAAATCAGCTTCGATATCGCTGCCCGTCATCAGGCTTTCTATTTGGTTTTCTGCCTCGGGACTTAACTTAAAAGGGGTTTTTGGTAGCGCGTGAACCGGCCCATCTCTGTAATAGGATTGATAATGCCAGACCAGCATATTGCGTGCGCGAGGCGGCAGGGAAGCTGATAAAGAAACAGACCCGAATAAAAACCGTACCTCGGGGTGGCGTGCCACATACGCCCCGATCCCCTGCCATAAATAATCTAGGCTGCGCTTGCCCCAAAAACGCGGCTGAACAAAACTGCGCCCCAATTCCAGCCCTGCTTCAAACACCCTGTCTATCTCGCCATCAAATTCAAAAAGCTCTGCCGAATAGAGCTTATCGGCCAGCTCTTTTTGTGCCTGAATGTCAAATTTTGGAATATCAAATTTTGGAATATCAAATTTCGGGCGGCCGGCAGACAGCTCGGCAGACCATTTCCACACCTCCCCCAGCCGATAAGCACCGGCAATTTCCAGCAATTCCTCGTCCCAGACAATGATATGGCGGTAATGAGGGTCAAAGCGGTCAATATCCTTTCTCCGGCCTGTCCCTTCCCCTACCGCTCTAAAGGCTTCCTCTCGCAGCCGCCCCAGCTCATCCAGCAGGGCAGAGCCTGTCTGAACAGAACAGAGCAAAATGCGTTTATTATCCGATGTTTTGCCCAGCTCTTCTGCGCTGGCCAGCTCTGCTTTCAGGGCTTGTCTATCTACCGGATGAATAATGCTGGCGCGGGTGACA
Source organism: Alphaproteobacteria bacterium (assembly GCA_030835985.1). Lineage (GTDB taxonomy): Bacteria > Pseudomonadota > Alphaproteobacteria > Puniceispirillales > Puniceispirillaceae > JADHLI01. The sequence goes on along the minus strand of JAURQT010000056.1, from coordinate 21,063 downwards.
AAGACAGGCTGCCTGCCCTTTGCCAGCTGATAAATATGTTTTCGAAAAAATTTCACCTTTTGCCTGCGCGAAACAGGCAGTTTTAAAAATTCTTCCGGGCGAATAACAGGAGAGGTGAAAAAATGTAGCTGGCCAGAGGTTTTCATCATTTCACGCGGCAGCATCAGCATGGAAAGCACCGCACTAAAGCGCGAGATTGTATAAAACAGGCTGGAATTACGCGCCCGAATATAGATAGGCAATACAGGCATATTCAGCCGCTCTGCAAAGCGCAAAAAGCCGGTATCCCAATCCTTGTCACGAATACCGCGCGGCGACAGGCGCGATACCTCGCCTGCCGGAAAGAAAATAACCGCCTGCCCCTCTTCCAGGGTACGGCTGATATTTTGCAGATCTGTCCGGCGGCTTTCCCCTGACATATTATTGACCGGCAGCAATAGGGGGGCTATCGGCGGGATGCTGGATAAAAGCTGGTTGGCGACAATCTTTACATCGCGGCGCACCTGGCCAACCATATGCACAAGGCTGAGGCCATCAAGCGCGCCAAGCGGGTGATTGGCGATAATCACCACCCCGCCTTTGGCCGGGATATTTTCTATCTCGCTGGTGTTGAGCTGATAGCGAAATCCCAGCTCGTCAAAAATTTCCTCGATAAAATCGAAGGCGTGTAACTGGCTATGCACAGCCAAAAACCGGTTAATACGATCCTGGCAGATAATCAGGCGCAGCAGCCAGCTAACCAGCCGCTGTCCCCATTTTGGCCATTTTAAAAACGGGGCATAATGGGTTTTCAGCGCGCCCTCAACATCAATTATCAATGGCGGGTTTGTGCTGATTTCTTCCCTGTCTGATGCGCTATCATTTATTGCCTCGCGCGCTGTCATGCTGTTCGCCCCATCAGGTGCAAGGATAAAGGGCTATTCTTTTCTGGTCGTCCAATATTCCTGGCCATAGCTATGCAGAATTTCCTCGCCCTTTTTAATGTCTCGCAAAGCGGTGAAACACACAAAGCGGATATCCTCATCATCAATTTCCCATTCTGCATTGGGGCTATCACTGTGATTATAGACCATCCCATAGCCCAAAACACATAGATAATCGCCTGCTTCATCCGGGCTGGTGAACAGATAATCCTGCAACCGGTTAGCCTCTGCCACATCATCATCATCTATCACAATATAGGGGCATCGCTCGATAATTGCGCCTTTGGTAATTTTTCTGGTGGCAAATACCCCATGCCCATGAATATCCGAGTCCCCCACCTCTATCGGAAAGTTCATATCCATCCTGTTCTGACCTCTATTCCTATTGGTTGATTATGACGCTTTTGTGACTTTTAAAAAAAATGCCCTATCCGGGAAAAAGCCTATATGGACGGGCTGTGCGCCGGTATCTGGCTATTGGTCAGGAAACGCTGCCAGGCATTATCTGACCAGCTATTGACCAGCCGCATCAGAACATAAATAAACAGCATTGTGTAAATAGTTCGCCCAATCAGCACGATAAATAAATTGGGCCCCAGCAGCATCACCACAGAGGTATCTTCAAACACCGAATGCAATAGATTGATAAAGCATAAAACGCCAAACACATCTTTTCGCGGTATCTGGCCAGTGGCAACCTCTTTTATCAGCAATCCGCCGCCAAAGCCCAGCCCCAGCGTGACCCCGACCACGGCTATGGTGGCGGCCTTATCGCCTACCCCCATAAATTTTAAAAACGGGTTCAAGGCCAGACGAATAAGGCGCTCCACCCCGATAATCCGCAAAAATTCCAGGAAAAACAGCAGAACAATAATCACCAGCTGGACAAATATCAGCCCTTTTATCTGATCAATCCCCCATTCCAGCAAACTGCTGCTCTGGGCAAATTGTGGCAAGCTGACAAAGGCTTCTGCTGTAAGCCAGCCTGTGAGCTGCAACAGATGATGCAGAAGAAAGCAAAATAAAAACGCCCCGCCAATCCGCACCAGCAGCGTTACCCGCATCCGCACCCCGGCTTTGCGCGAGATCAGCACTTCTACGGGCAGGGAATGGGTAAAAAGCATAAAGCTGGCCGCGATACTGGCCTGGCCAACGGTTAGACCATCTACCGCCGACGATCCGGCAAACACAATCAGCCCTGCATAAGGATTGGTTAACATGGTTGTGGTCAGCACAACCGCCATATCTGCGGACAGCCCGATAAAGGACATGGCAGGGGCCATTACAGCGGTCAGCAAATCCACAATCCCCACCTCTTGCAGGATTTTCACCACAATCAGGGTGGGTATCATAATTTTGAACAGGGTCAGCGATACATCAATAATATCCCTGACAATCTTTTTTACATCCATCTAAAGCCCCCCTACCCTTATTTTTAAGGCATGATGCAGATTTTTTTGCCCTATCGGCTGGCGATATGCCAGTTTTTTTTATTCACCAGCCTAAAGCCAGACCCTTTCCGGTACTATAAAAAAATAAGGCACTATAAAAAAATAAATTGTCCCGATGAAAAGCCGGATTATTTGCGGCATGATAAAATTAAGTACCGGCATGATAAAAAAGCAAAAAGAGATTTTCAGCAATGCGCTAAAATGCCCCTGATTCTCGCGTTAAGATTATAATAATGCCCTTCTGACAGATATTTCGAAATCAAAATGCGCAAATTCCCGCTTTCTGAGCAGAAAATTTCTCAAATGACCTATTGAATTTTCGCTAAATTACCTGTTTTTCATATAAAAATGGAAAAATCTTCTGATGAAAACACTTGCTCAACCCAAATCCTTAAACTAACTTGGAAGTCTAAACTACTTTAGGTTTCGGAGGAAATTATGACTAAAATAAACCGTCGTTCTTTTGTTAAAGGCGCAGCTATCGGGGCCGTTGCAGCACCGCTTGCCGCTCCTGCTCTGGCACAAGAACGTATTGAAATGGCCATTGTGGCCACCTGGGGTCGGGATTTTCCTGGTCTGGGTACAGGGGCGCAGCGTTATGCACAGACCATTCAGGATCTGTCAGGCGGCCGCATTCAGGTAAGCTATTATGCTGCTGGTGAACGTGTTGGCGCATTCGACAGCTTTGATGAAGTGGCTTCTGGCAACGCACAAGGCTATCACGCTGCCGATTACTACTGGAAAGGCCGTCACCCTGGTTGGGGTTACTTCACAGCCGTTCCTTTCGGTTTGACCTATCCTGAAATGAATGCCTGGATTCGTCATGGCGGCGGTCAGGAGCTGTGGGACGAGCTGGCAGGCGAATTCGGCCTGAAATGTATCATGGCTGGTTCAACAGGCTCACAGGCCGGTGGCTGGTTTAATAAAGAAATCAACTCGGCAGACGACTTCAAAGGTCTGAAGATGCGTATTCCTGGTCTGGGCGGGGATGTTATCGGTAAGCTTGGCGGCTCACCTGTAACCGTACCGGGTGGCCAGATTTATGAAAACCTGGTTTCTGGCGCGATTGATGCAACAGAATGGGTTGGCGCATGGAACGATGAAATTATGAAGTTCTATGAAGCAGCCAAATTCTATTACACAGCTGGTATGCATGAGCCTGGCTCAATGATCGCAGCTGGTTTCAACGCCAAGTTCTGGGCTGACCTGTCTGATCTGGACAGAGCCATCATCACCACAGCCGCAACAGCTGAAAACGAAATGATGATGTCTGAATATAACGGTAAGTCTGCACCAGCTATGGTTCGCCTCGAGCGCGATCATGGTGTTCAGATCCGTTCATTCAACGAAGATGTTTGGGATGCATTGGCAGAAGCAGCCGATGAAGTGTTTGAAGAAGCACGTGCCCATTCAGATCTGGCAAACAGAATCCATGAAAGCTTTGAAAAAGGCCGTAAGGAAATCGGTGGCTGGCTGAAGCTGTCAACCACAGATTATGTAAACCAGCGCAATAGAATCTACGGAATCTAATTGCCTTGAACAGCATAATTCAGGCCACAGGGAAGCTGGTTCTTCCTTGTGGCCTCTTGCTCTGGAAATAAAGCGATGTCTCAAAACACATTTAGCCTTGAAAATTTTCTTAATTATTTGGCTCTTGCCAGCGCCTTTAGCGGGGCGGCCTATGTTGCCAACAATTTTATTACCTTTGTTTTTGATATGCCCGGCCTGTTTGGCTTTTTAGCTGTATCTGGTCTGCAAATTACCAATAATGCCGGTGAATATTCCGGCTTTGCCCTGATGATAGGCGCGTTGCAATCGCTTTCCTATTTATTCGCTGTTTTATGGCCACTTAGAATTTTATCGCGTCAGCAAGCTGGCCAACGCCAGTTTCAATTACTTGACCGTTCTGCTGAATTTATTATTTCCGCTGCCTTTTGGGCCGTCATGCTGGTTGGCATAACCGATGCGGCTATTTCTTTTGTGCGGATTGAAAATATGCTGCCTGCCATTGTTGGCGATGAGCTGGCTCTGGAATTGGGCAAACCTGCATTCCGGGGGGTATATGTGCATATACCCCTTATTTTCTGCGGCGTTTTAATTGCCCTTATCCGGCGCGGTATCGATTTTATCTGGCTGGCTGCGCTGATCGTTTTTGCCGAGCTGGCCATTGTGATTACCCGCTTTATCTTTTCGTATGAGCAGGCCTTTATGGGCGATTTGGTGCGCTTTTGGTATGCGGCTCTGTTCTTGTTTGCCAGCGCCTATACCCTTATCCATGACGGGCATGTGCGCGTGGATGTGCTCTATGCAGGCTTCAATGACAAGCTGAAAGCAAAGGTCAATATCTGGGGTGTAATTTTACTGGGCAGCCCGTTATGCTGGATCGTTTTAACCAGAGGGCTGTGGAATGACACCTCGCCCTTTAATCTGGCGCTTTTGAATTTTGAGGTCACCCAGCAAGGCTTCGGGATGTATGTCAAATATATTATGTCCGGCTTTCTGATAGTATTTGCGATTTCCATGCTGTTTCAGTTTTCCAGCTTTCTGGTTGCTCAGCTAAATGTTCTGGAACAGGACAGCGCTGAGTCAGAAACATCAAAGAGTTAAAGGCACGTCACAATGGAACTTTATTTTCTTTTCCTGTTATTTGTATTGATGATGGTTGCGCTGGGAATGGGTTTCCCCGTGGCATTTGCCTTGCCAGGCTCTGCGATTTTAACCATTGGCCTTGCCGCATTATTTGGCTGGGCGCTGTTTGATGATATAAAAATCTTTTTTGCCCAGGATGGCCCGACAGAATGGCTTTCCGCCGGGGTAATGAATTTCCGAGCGATATTCTATGATTTTGAACGCGATACGCTTATCGCTATTCCGCTCTTTATCTTTATGGGCATTATGTTGCAGCGTTCGCGCATTGCCGAAGATTTGCTGATGACCATGGCTGGCCTGTTTGGGCCTGTTCCGGGCGGTCTGGGCATTTCGGTGGTATTTGTGGGGGCATTGCTGGCGGCGACCACCGGTATTGTGGGCGCAACAGTGGTGGCGATGGGGCTGATTTCCCTGCCTTCTATGATGCGTAATAATTACTCGCCCTCTCTGGCATCGGGAACGATTTGTGCTTCTGGTACACTTGGCCAGATTATCCCGCCATCGATTGTGCTGATTATTCTGGCTGACCAGCTTGGCTCGGCCTCTGATCAGGCCTCTGCCATGCGGCAATCAGCCTATAAAGAAGCCACAGGCGAGTTTACCATGCCATCGGCTTTTGATGTCACCTCAACGTCTGCTGGCGATATGTTCCTGGGGGCATTCTTGCCAGGTATGGTACTGGTGGGCGTTTATTTTGCCTATATCCTGACAACCGCTCTTATCCGGCCTTCGATGGCACCTGCTGTCCCTAACCCATCCGGTTTCACGCGCGAGTTTTTTGCCAAGGTTCTGTTTTCACTTGTGCCGCCTCTGGTGCTTATTTTCCTGGTACTCGGCTCGATTATTATGGGGATCGCGACGGTTAATCAGGCCGGAGCTATCGGCGCTATCGGGGCGACCATTATGGCTGGCTACAAGCTGTATGAAACGAAAAAAGGCGCGCTATATCCGGCTATCCTGGCCGGGCTGGCAATAGCGGCTATTTTCACCCTTCTGGCCTTTTTCGACCTGAATATTAAAAATCTGGCGGTAACGGGCAATCATATTCCTGTCACGCTTGGCATCATTGCGTCTGCGACATTAATAGTGGCCATCGCCTGGTCTTGCTGGCGCACATTCAAAGTGGAAAACACCCTGAATGAGGTGATGATCGAAACAGCCAAGACGACCTCTATGGTGTTTATTATCCTGCTAGGGGCGGCCATGCTGACATCCGCCTTTAGAGGGTTTGGCGGCGAGCATTATGTAAAAGAGTTTCTGCAGAGCCTGCCAGGCGGGTTCTGGACACAATTCATCGTGGTGATGGCTGTTATCTTTATTCTGGGCTTCTTCCTTGATTTTATCGAAATTGCAGTGGTGGTTGTACCTATCATTGCGCCGATTTTGCTGGCCGACCCAAGTGCCAATATCACCGCTGTCTGGTTGGGGGTAATGATCGGGGTAAACACCCAGACCAGCTTCCTGACGCCACCATTTGGCTTTGCGCTATTTTATCTGCGCGGCGTGGCCTCTTCTGCGATTAAGACCATTTCGATTTATCGCGGTGTTGTGCCGTTTATTATCCTGCAGCTGATTGCATTGGGGATTGTCGGGGCATTCCCGCCTCTGGTGAATTATCTGCCGAACCGTTTTTATCTGTCTTCTTTTAATGCCCCGCCGCCAATGAATCCGCGCTTGCAGGCCTGTGTCGAGGAATATCTGGCAGAAACATTTATTGCCGACAAGGTGGCCATTTCTGCCTCTATCGCCAAGCTGGAAGCGACCGATTTGACCAACTTGCCAGAAAAGCTGGCGGACAGCATTTCCGGCTCGGCCAAGGCAGCTGGCTCTATCTTTGCACAGCTTGAGGCGATTAATGCGGCAAAAGCGGTACTGGATGAGGCGACGATTTCCTATGCCAGCCTGCATACACAAGTGCGCGATATTCAGCGTGAAATTGGCAAGCTGGAAGGGCTGAACAAACGCTATAAGAGCGAGAGACAAACCTCGGATAATGAGGAAGAAAAGGCAGAGATAATCGCAAAAATGGAAAAGGTGGATGCGCAAATCGCGGCCTTTGAAGGCCAGATACCTGCCAATTGGAAAACGGTTTCAGCCGACTATCAAACGCATCTGAAAGCCTTATCCAAAGAAGAGCGCAGCTATCGCCGGGCCATGGATGACAGCTTTAATGGTATCCAGGAAGCGATGAGCATTATTTCCGCCGGGGATGGCTTTATCGCCTTCCAGCCGCTTTTGGCTGAGCTGATGGCGTCTGTTAAAACCCTGAAAGGCAAGGAACAGGAAGGGGCCATTAAAGATGCATCTGCAGCCTTGAATGATGTGGCTGGCTCGAGCGAGGTAAAATCCCTGTTGAGTAAAGCCCGCCGCGCCTATAAAAAGGATGATATCGAAAAGGCTGATGGGCTGATGGCAGAAGCACAAGCCCTTGTTGCCGCAGAGATTAGCTGGCGGGAAAGTGCGGTGCGCGATGTTCTGCCGGTGCTGGCAAGCTATCAGCAGGAAACAGCGGCAAATATTGGTCTGCGCGGCCAGGATCGCCTGCCGGAATTCCTGGTACCGCGTATTTCGGCCTGTCGTTCTGTCCATACCGATATATCGCTCAACTTCTAGTCAGAAACAGCTATAGAGGGGCTTATGGCCTGCACGAAAAGCAGTCATAAGCCGGACGGTTTGACAAATATCTCTCTGGCCGCAGATTAAAGGGCGTAACAGCTATGGAACCGCAAAAAAACCTTCGCCTGTCCAGTCAGTTCACCCGTCTGCCACAAGCCGATATTGACGCCTTTAATGGTCTGCCTGTTGGCTGGATATCCGATGCGCTGGACCGGCAATCTGCCCTGCCCCATACCATCAAGCCTGTCACGCAAAAAACCGAATTTGCCGGCTCTGCCCTGACGGTGGAAACCCCTTATAATGATAATCTGGCAATATATGCCGCCCTGTCTATTGCAAGGCCAGGTGATGTGCTGGTCATTGCCATATCAGATGATAATAGCGCCAACCCTTCTTGTTCGCTATGCGGGGATATACTGGCAGGCTTTGCCAAAAATGCCGGCATTGTAGCGATTGTCACGAACGGGCTGGTACGCGACAAGATGGGGCTGGATAATGTCAATATACCTGTTTTTGCTGCTGGGCTGTCACCCAATGCGCCGGTAAAAAAAGGGCCTGGCAGCTGCGGGCTGGATATTCAGATAGGCGACAGGATTATCGCTTCGGGCGACCTGATATGCGGGGATGATGATGGCATTGTCCATATTGCCCGCGCACAGATCGAACAAACCCGCAAAGGGTTGGTCGCGGTCGCCAATAAAGAACAGCAGATGGATAAAGCCCTGCAAACAGGCGCGCCTCAGCCAGACTGGCTAAAAGCCCGGCTGACAGAAGAGGATATAGATTGGCAGAAGAACTAGCGCCTATTTTAAAAAGCGGTTGATCATGGTGGTAACGATCTTTTTTTCCTCTTCCATGATATCACAAACAACTTTGTTATTGTTTTCGGCTGTAGGGTTATAGACTACGCCCTTTTTCTTGTCCACCGACAGCCAGCCCTGTTTTTTCAGATTTTTAACGCGCCGCCGCACCGTTTCAAACGGCATGCCGGTTGTATGGGCAATAGAGCTGATGGTCAGCTTTTTTTCAACCTCGGCATCTGCATCATAATAATTCAACGCCATATGCCAGGCATCATAACATTCCTCATAGGTTGAAATATTTTGTTCCTGCTCATTAATCGATGCCAGAAAATGATGCCAGCAGACAATCTGCATGATCTGGCCGTCCAGAGGATGCCCCATAATCTCGTTAATGCGTTTTGTTCGCATGATGTTAATTGCTGAAAATCTGGCCAGAATTTGGCGAATTTTTCTGCAAGCATTTGGCCTACAGGATAACTGGTATTCATGTCAACAAAACCTTTGACGCATACTTCTCTTATCGTCATTTTACCAAAACCCTACCCAAATACAACCATCCATTGCTCAGAATGGGTGAGGATAATGTTGAAGATTGGGTGATTTTTCGCATTTATCACACAAGGCAAAATTGTGCTTTTTTTCTAAACCTCTGAATTTTAATGCGGATTACCCATGTCATCTTTAAATTTTCTACGCCGGTACAACCAGAAATATTTCCAGCATCTGGACCGCATCATTGAAAAAGAAACCGGCCATTTCTGGCTTATCCAGAAAAAGAGCCTGGTATTGGGCAACCCGCATTTTTATCTAAAGCGCGTGCAAAATGGCTATGCCCCGGCCTATATCATGCTCTCGGAAAAAGGGGTGCGGATGCGCTTTAAAATCGCGGTTTAAAATAACTCGCCTGTTCTTCTTTGCCCTTTTTTTTGGCATCACAGCGGGTTATGCTATAACTCGCCAGAGAAAATCGCCAGAGAAAATCGCCGCACACAGCCCTGATAACAAGGAGCGATATGACCGCCCTGTCCCCCTCGCCCGAATGGCAGGATATTGCCAGCCCTTCTGTTTATGAACAGGCAGCCGACCAGATGCGTGCCCATGCCGAAGCGGTGATAAAGGGCGGTGCGGGCGAGGCGATATTTACCACCGAACATCGGCCTGTCTATACTGCAGGAACCTCTGCCCTGAAAAGCGAGCTTCTTGCCGATAACGGCTTTGAGATTGTGCATACCGGCCGCGGCGGGCAATGGACTTATCATGGCCCCGGCCAGCTGATTTTATGGCCGGTTCTGGATTTAAACAAACGCAAACGCGATATTCGTGCCTATATTCACGCTCTGGAAGGCTGGATGGCCGATATGCTGTCCAGCTTTGGTGTAGAAGCGGTGCGGCGGGACGGGCTGCCCGGCCTGTGGGTGGCGCGCAAGGATATCTATCTGCCTGACAGGATGGACAAGATTGTGGCCGTCGGGGTGCGGGTATCGCGCTGGGTGACCATGCATGGGCTGGCGGTCAATATCGACCCCGACCTCAGCCATTTTGACGGCATTATCCCCTGCGGTGTGCGCGATGGCGGGGTGACCAGCCTTGCTGATCTGGGCTATATCCTCAGCCGTGCAGAGGTGGAAAGTGCCGCCAGAGATGCCTTTGACCGCTGGTTCGGCCCAGAAAGTGATATGGGGATAACGAGATGGGGATAAATCCGCCTTTGAAATAGCTATCTAATAGCTTTCTTGTAGTTCCAGCAGCGGCAGGAGGGCGGTGATGGCGGCTTCTGCCTGGTCTGCCAGGTAGCTTTTATCTGCCGCCTGCGTGCCAAACCCCTCACCCATCCCCTGATAATGCAGGATACGGTTTCGCATCGCCCGAAGCCGGTCAAGTGCGCGTCGCTCGCCTGCCCGCAACATGGACACACCATAGCCCTGGTCTGGCGCATCATCAAAGCTGCTATCGCTGAAATCCAACTCTGCCCCTTCATGGGCAATGATATCCACCAGCGCGGCGGCCAGAATAATCACCGATAGATGATGGCCGGCACGTGCGGCCAGTACCAGCTCGTCCAGCAGGGCGGTACTATGCGGGCCCAGTTCCAGCTTGCCCGGTATTGCCAGCAAGGCCAGCAGTTTACGCAAAGCCGGGCTGGCCACCTGCTATACCTCCCCACCCTCGGGCGTTAGCGTCAGGATAACATCATCGACATTCAGATTATCGCCCACATTTGCCGATATCTCCAACACTGTCCCCCTGATTTGGGCGGCCAGCGTATTTTCCATCTTCATCGCTTCTATCACCGCTACATTCTGGCCTGCCTCTATCACATCGCCCACTTCCACCATCAAACGGGTCAGCAAGCCGGGCATGGGCGCGCATACCTTGTCCTGGCCAGCCCCTGATTGCGGGGGCGGCATATAGGCCAGCAAATCTGCTGCACGGGCAGGATAAATCTCAACCCTCAGGCTGTCTGCCCCGCAGGAAATATGATAACAGTGATTTTCCGGGACAATCTGGATGGCGGTGGGCTGTTCATTTATGGTGCCATCAAACAGAATGCCGGAACGATGCAGGGGCTGATCCAGCGTACCTGTCAGATGATAGGTATTTTTGTTGATAGTGACCTCATCGCCCTCTATCCCGGCGCACCAGCTGGCCGTAACCGGTAAATCCCCCTCATCGCCGCTACGGCACAACAGAACAAACTCGCTATCAGCATGGCCTTCTTCGTGCACGCGTCTCTGGGCGCGCCCGTGAAAGGCAGCTGCCAGTGCCATCAGCTTTTCTGCTGCCTCTGCTGCTGGCACAAAAGGGGCAAAGGCATCGCCATACTTTTCCGCAATAAAGCCGGTGGTGATATTACCGGCGCGGAAATCGGTATCATCCAGAATAGCGGATAAAAATTGCCGGTTGGTGGCAACCCCTGCAATTTGATAATGATCAAGGGCCAGGCGCAGACTATCTATGGCTTCGGCTCTGGTGGGCGCACTGGCTATCAGCTTGGCGATCATCGGGTCATAGAACATGGAAATCATGCCGCCCTCACACACCCCTGAATCAGCGCGGATACCCTTGCCTTGCGGCTCGCTATAGCGCAATAGCTGGCCGGTAGAAGGCAAAAACCCTCTGGCAGAATCCTCTGCATAAAGACGGGCTTCTATCGACCAGCCTTTGGCCGTAATATCGGCCTGTTTCAGGGTCAACGCCTCGCCAGCGGCAATACGGATCATCTGTTCAACCAGATCCAGCCCATATACCTGTTCGGTAACGGGATGCTCTACTTGCAACCTGGTGTTCATTTCCAGAAAATAGAAATCCTGTTCTGCCCCGACAATAAATTCCACAGTCCCGGCAGAGACATAATCAACCGCTTTTGCCAGCTCGACCGCCTGCTCGCCCATCGCTTTGCGGGTGGCCTCGCTGATAAAGCTGGAAGGGGCTTCCTCGATAACTTTTTGATGGCGGCGCTGAACCGAACATTCCCGCTCGCCCAGATAGACAATATGGCCATGTGTATCGCCCAGAACCTGGATTTCAATATGGCGCGGCGAGACAACAAATTTTTCAATAAACACCCTATCATCGCCAAAGGCATTGGCCGCTTCGGTCATGGCAGCGCGCATCGCTTCTGGCAATTCTGCCTCGCTTTGCACCACGCGCATACCCTTGCCGCCGCCGCCAGCAGAGGCCTTTACCATCACCGGATAGCCGATAGCCGCCGCTGCCTTCACCGCTGCGGCAACATCGCTGACCGCCCCGTCTGTACCCGGCACGCAAGAGACGCCCGCAGAACCGGCCAGTGCCTTGGATTCAATCTTATCGCCCATCACAGAGATAGCGCGCACATCCGGGCCAATAAAGGTAAGTCCGGCCTTTTTAACCGCCTCGACAAAGCCGGCATTTTCAGACAAAAAACCATAGCCGGGATGGATAGCCTCTGCCCCGCTATCCAGCGCGGCCTGAATAATCACATCGCCCAGCAAATAGCTTTCCTTTGACGGGGCCGCTCCGATATGTATCGCCTCATCTGCCATTTGAACGTGCGGGGCATTGGCATCGGCATCTGAATATACCGCAACGGTTTTAATCTTCATCTTTTGGGCTGTTGCCATAATCCGGCAAGCAATTTCACCCCGATTTGCAATAAGAATTTTTTTAAACATATCTATTCCAATACATATAAAACAGGGTTAAAGCGGCAAATTATCATGCTTGCGCGGCGGGTTACTTAGCTCTTTATCTTTCAGCATATGCAGGGCGCGAATAATGCGCCGGCGGCTGTTGCGCGGCATGATAATATCATCCAGATACCCGCGGCTGGCTGCCACAAAGGGGTTGGCAAATTTTTCACGATAATCATCGGTTGCCTTTTTCAGCAATTCCGGGTCTTTGGCGGCTTCGCGAAAAATAATACGCGCCGCCCCTTCCGGCCCCATGACAGCAATTTCGGCAGAAGGCCAGGCATAATTAACATCCCCGCGCAGATGCTTTGAGGCCATCACATCATACGCCCCGCCATAGGCTTTTCGGGTAATCAGGGTGATTTTCGGCACGGTGGCTTCGGCATAGGCAAATAGTAATTTTGCCCCGTGATTAATAATCCCGCCGGCTTCCTGTGCCATGCCCGGCATAAAGCCCGGCACATCTACCAGCGTGATAAGCGGAATATTAAAGGCATCGCAAAAACGCACAAAACGGGCGGCCTTGCGCGAGGCATTGATATCCAGACATCCCGCCAGAACCATCGGCTGATTAGCGACAATACCAACGGTTTGCCCATCCATACGTGCCAGACAGCACAGGATATTGGCCGCAAAATCCTTGTGAATTTCAAAGAAATCCTGCTCATCAACTATCTCGGCAATCACGGTGCGCATATCATAGGGCATATTCGGATTATCCGGGATAATATTATCCAGCACAGGCGAGGCTCTATCGGCTGTATCTGTACAGAACAGCTCGGGCGGGGCTTCGCGGTTGGAAAGCGGCAGGAAGCTGAACAGCCGCCTGGTCTGCATCAGCATATCCAGATCATTGGCAAAAGCGCCATGTGCTACCCCCGATGTTTTGGTATGCTGGCTGGCGCCGCCCAATTCCTCTGCTGTCAACTCTTCATGGGTAACTGTTTTTACCACATCCGGCCCGGTCACAAACATATAGGACGAGCCTTCAACCATGAAAATGAAATCAGTAATGGCAGGCGAATATACCGCCCCGCCCGCACAAGGGCCCATCACCAGCGAGATTTGCGGCACGACACCCGAGGCCAGAACATTCCGCTGGAACACTTCTGCATAGCCCCCGAGCGAGGCAACGCCTTCCTGGATACGCGCCCCGCCTGAATCATTCAGCCCAATGACCGGCACGCCCACCTTAATGGCCTGATCCATAATTTTACAGATTTTCGCAGCATGGGTTTCGGATAGCGAGCCACCCAGAACCGTGAAATCCTGGCTATAGACAAAAACAGGGCGGCCGGAAATGTGGCCAAAGCCTGTAATCACGCCATCGCCCGGGACTTTGTTTTCTTCCATCCCGAAATCATTACAGCGATGTTCAACAAACATATCCCATTCTTCGAATGAGCCTTCATCCAGCAGGACAAGCAGGCGCTCTCTGGCGGTTAATTTATGCTTTTCATGCTGTTTGGCAATACGCGCATCGCCGCCGCCCTTGCGGGCACCCTCGCGCCGCCTCTCCAGCTCTTCAAGTACCGGTTTCATCTGCCTGTTTTTCTCCCTGCTTATCTGCTTCTTGCCATGTTTATAACATTCCAAGAAACCGTTCCAAATCCTGTAATTCCTGCTCAATGCGCTTCTGGCGTGCCTCGGCTTCGCTATCCAGCCCCCATGTTTTATTTTGATGGAGCTCTTCAAGAAAGGCAATCTGGAATAGTTTGCCAGCATCCATTTCGCCTTCGCTAAATGCCAGCCCCAGCGCAAAAGAGCCGGAAAGTGTCACCGCCCGATATAAACTGCCCAGATACCAGTCAGATAAAGGCGATAGATAGCTGGCCACCCTGGCAGGCAATGCATCGGGCTGATCTATCGGCATCAGACCTGTGGTGGTACGGATTTCCAGGTTAAATTTCTGCCCCATCCAGTCACACCAGGGCGACCAGTATTTTTTTTGCTCTGCATCAAGGCCGGCATCTTCTGTCCCTGCCCGATAAAATAGCACATCATTGCCAGCATAATCACATAGCTCGGCACGCAAGGTTTCAGCCTGGGTCATCACACGGTCAATAACGGTAACCGCCATGGAAAAAAACGGCATATTTTCAGGCTGTATTTCCTCGCCTGCCTCTGCCCATTCGCGGCGCACCGCTTCGGCCAATTCCCGGGAAGGCAGATGCAAAATTGTTTTGGCCGGGCTGCGCAACGCCCTGCCATCAAGGGCCACGCCAAAGCCTTTTGGCAGGTTATCTATGGTGACTTCTTTATAGAAACGCTTCATCAGCCTCACTCTTGTCCGGACAGAGCGGCAAAATGGCCATCCACAATATCTGGCAGGCTATCGAAATCCTGCAAGATGGTCAGAGCGCCGCATTCACGCAAAACATCCGGGCGGTGATAGCCCCATGATACGCCAACAAAGCCAATGCCGGCATTTGCGGCACATCCGGCATCAATTTCTGTATCGCCTACCAGCAGGGTGTTGGCCTTATCCACCCCCAGCCTGTCCATTGCGGCCATGGCCATATCAGGGGCGGGTTTCACAGGGCAATCATCTGCGGTCAAGGAAATATCCAACAGCCTGTCCAGCCCATGACGCTCTATCAGGCTTTTCAGGCCGGTTCGGCTTTTATTGGTGACAATTCCGGTTAAATAGCCGCGGGCGGACAGGCTTTGCAACACCGATGTCGCCCCGTCAAATAGCGGGTCAAGGGGCGGATTACCGCCCAGATATTCGTCTCTGGACAGGGTGCGATACATATCCGCCAGCGCAGCGGCCTTTTTGGCATCCCCATCTACGTAATTCAGCGCAGAATGGCCGATACCATGGCCGATATTGCCGCGAATTTTACGGGCATCGGGTATTGGCAATTCGCAAGCCTGACAGGCGTGCTGCATAATGCCGATAATGGTGGCGGCGCTATCGCATAGCGTACCGTCAAAATCGAATAAAACCAGTCGCAAGGGCGTTTCCATATCTCAAACCTTCTTTCAATTACCTGATTATTTAACGCGCTATGCCCTGGAACCCGAATAAGGGAAAATCCTCCGCCCCTGGCAATGACAGACCTGCAAATTTGACCGATTGGGTAAAATGATCTGGCAAAGGGGCAAAAATCTCTCTGCCCTCTGGCAGTTTCAGCCCCCAGGCATGCAAGTGCAGTTTCTTATCGAACCCGCCAATATGCGCGGCCGCCCCGCCATATTTACCATCCCCCAATATAGGGGTGCCGATATGGGCGGCATGAGCACGCAGCTGGTGGGTGCGCCCGGTACGCGGGCTAAAGCCGACCAGGCTGACAATTCCGGCAGTATCCAGGCACATAAAATCAGTGACAGCCTGTTGGCCGCTTTCTTCATCGACCACCATTTTCTCAAACCCCTTGCCACCTGATTTCTGCAAGCTGGCAGAGATAACACCAGAGGCAGGCGGCTTGCCCACCACAATTGCCAGATAATATTTTTTAATACGATGCTCTTTAAAACCGGCGGTCAGGGTACGGGCAGATTGCGCACCCTCTGCTATCAGCAACAAGCCGGAGGTATCTTTATCAATACGATGCACCAGCTTGTAATCGCGGCCCGGAAAGCCGGAACAAAGAAATCCATCAATATGTTTCAGCGTTCCTGTTCCGCCCTGCACCGCCAGCCCCGACGGCTTGTTCAATATCCGCCAGAGCGGTGTCCGGGCAAGTGTCATTTCGTCAATCTGCCGGGCAGCAAAGCTGGCATCTATCGCCGGTTTTTTAGCCTCATGCCTATCCGGTTTCGGCTTTTTTTCGGCCTGTTCCAGAAAATAGGGGGCGATGGCGACCATTTGACCTGCTTCCACACGGTAGGCAGATTTTACTTTCTGGCTATCCACACGTATTTGTCCGCCACGAAGGGCTTTTTCAATAATCCCCTGGCCGATATGCCCGGCAATATGGCGCAGATACCTGTCCATGCGCATACCTGCCTCTTCTTTTGTGACGGTAAATTCTTTCATCCCGCCCCCAAAACAGCGCGCACCAACCCGTAGCCAATGGCAAAGCTGACAACACACACAACAACAGATGCGCCAATATATCCGGCTGCCCCTATTATATCGCTGCGCATCCAAAAGCCATATCCATCCAGTGTAAAGCTGGAAAAAGTGGTCAGACCGCCTAAAAAGCCGATAGCCAGAAAACCCTTTAGGGGCTCGGATATGTAAACCGAAGAGGCCAGCAAAGCTGCGAATATACCCATCAGGAAACACCCGGCCATATTGACGGCCAGCGTTGCCATCCAGCCCGCCTGGCCAAAGCGGCCAATCATCCAGACAGCCACACCATAGCGTGCCATTGCCCCTAATGCACCGCCTGCGCCAACTGATAAAAATATGCCTAACATGGCTAAATTCCTAGCCTATTTTACCCCAAATATCCAGCCTTCACATTTGCTTGCCCCGCCAGGCGACCAGATATCTGGCTTGCCTGCCAGTGCGCGCAAAGCCGCCGCAGAAATGGCGGCATCTGCCTCGTCAAAATCAGGGCCTGCGGCATGAAAATCATCTGCCAGCCCCTCAGAGCCAAAATAGGCCAGCGCAGTATTTAACACCGATAGCTGGCCATGTTGGCCGCGCACCGCTTTTATGCCAGCCAGGGCAAAATAATAGCTGGGGAAAATTTCCACCAAGGTAAGGTTTTTATCCCCTGTCCGGCAATTCCCAAACGGCCAGATTTCCGCGCGTGGTTGAAAATGATGCAACAGGCGCATCCCGGAAAGAGAGCCTGTCCCGACCCCGGCAGGGCCGACGCAATTAAAGGTCGGGCTGGGGGATTTTACCGCCCGTGCGGCCTGTTCTGTTTGCCGGCGCCGAGAGGTAAATTTCGCGCCGCGCCGACCAGCAGGCGCATTATAATAGGCCCCTAATTCAGGGTGATCCCAAATCGCCCCGCCATAAAGATGCGGCGCTTCTTTATTGATTTCTTCAATGAATTGCCACAAGCCAGGCCCATCTTGCGGGGCATCGGCATAATCAGGAAAATAGCCGCATCGCACGCCCCTTCTATCCTCGCCCCTGCTATTCCCGCCCCTGCTATTCCCGCCCCTGTCATCATAAACAGGATAGGCAAAGGCAAAATCGATGCCGGCCAGAACACGCCTTTTTGCTGATACAGCTTCCAGCCAGTCGATAATCGCCTTGCGGCTCCAATATTTCCCATCTGGCGGCTGGATACGTTGCGGGGCTTTCTTGCCAGCCTCTGCCATAAAAACGGCCAGACCCGGCTGATAGGGGCCACGCGCACCTGACCAGTCAATCCCGACAAAACAGTCATAAATTCGCATCATTATTCGCTCTTTTTTGCCTCACGCAAGCGTTGCCAGTAATCCAGACGTTTTTTTATCTCTCGCTCAAACCCGCGCGGGGCAGGCTGGTAGTAGGCAATACGTGCCAGATTATCGGGAAAACAATTCTGGGCAGAAAACCCCTCTTCTGTGTCATGGTCATAGACATAGCCCTTGCCATAATCCAGCTCTTTCATCAATTGCGTTGGGGCATTCAGGATATGTTTGGGCGGGGGGTGATGGCCTGCCTCTCTGGCCGTTTTCATCGCCTGTTTCCAGGCTGAATAGGCCGCATTGGATTTCGGGGCGGTGGCCAGAAAAATAACCAGCTCTGCTATCGCCAGGTCGCCTTCAGGGCTGCCCAGCCTTTCATAGGATTGCCAGGCGGAGATAGCTTTTCCCACCGCTTCGGGGGCGGCAAGGCCAATATCTTCGGAGGCAAAGCGCGTTAGTCGCCTTAAAATATAATAGGGGTCTTCGCCTGCCAGCATCATGCGTGCCAGCCAGTAAAGGCCGGCATCACAATCAGAAGCGCGTAGCGATTTATGTAAAGCCGAGATAAGATTATAATGCTCATCGCCTGCCCGGTCATAATTTAGCGCCCGTTTGGATAAAAGCTGGCCAAGCCCTTGTGTATCCAGCGGCGGCTGGCCATCCTGCCAAAGCTCTAATATGGTCTCCATCAAATTAATCAGATAGCGCCCATCTCCATCTGCCATAGCTATCAGTGCCCCACGCGCCCCCTCTTCCAGCGGCAGGGGCTGGCCTATATGGGCTTCGGCGCGCGCTATCAGCTGGTCAAGCGCTGTTGCATCCAGCGCGTTCAGCACCAGAACCTGTACCCGTGATAACAAGGCAGAGTTTAGCGAAAAGGACGGGTTTTCAGTTGTTGCCCCGATAAGCCGTATCATCCCTTCTTCAACCGCGGGCAGCAGGGCATCTTGCTGGGCTTTGTTAAAGCGATGGATTTCATCCACAAATAACAGGGTCGCCTGACCTGCCTCAAACAGGGGGCGCGCATCAGCAAAGATGCGCCGCAATTCTGCCACCCCGTCAAATACTGCAGAAATCGGGCGAAATCTCTGTCCAGCCTCCTCCCCCATTATACGGGCAATGGTGGTTTTTCCTGTCCCGGGCGGCCCCCATAGGACGAACGAGCCAGTGGCGTTCATGCGCCGGGATAATTGTGCGGTCAGCTCAACCTGGCCGACCACATCTTGCAAGCGCCTGGGGCGCATCGCTTCTGCCAGGGGGGAAGCGGTAAAAAGTGAAGCTCTTGTCATCTTGCTATCATGCCTGTAATTGGCAGGTGAACCAACCATCAAAAATAATAAACAGATATAAAAGGTCGTAAAAAAAAGGGGCGTAAAAACACCCCCCTTTTTATAATAGCTCCTTATGCCGAAGCGTTAGGCAGTTGCGGCGACCGCTTCGCCTTCTTCGCTATCGTTAACGATAACCGGCCCTGAATCCTGGCCACGTGCCTCTTCATCGCGGTCAACCAGCTCAATCACCGCCATAGGGGCTGCATCGCCATACCGAAAGCCGGCCTTCATGATGCGAGTATAGCCGCCCTTGCGTTCGGCATAGCGCGTGCCAAGCACATCAAACAGCTTGGTTGTCATGGCGTTATCACGAAGCTGGGCATAGGCCAGTCGGCGCGCGTGCAAATCCCCGCGCTTGCCAAGGGTAATCAGCTTTTCCACTACCGGGCGCAATTCCTTCGCCTTTGGCAGGGTTGTGACAATTTGCTCATGCTTGATAAGCGCCTGTGCCATATTGCGAAACAGCATATTTCTGTGCTGTGACGTTCTGTTTAATTTTCTGCCAGCCGTACGATGCCGCATGTTCGTCTCCATTTATGCCGCCTAATGCGGCCTTCATCGCGTTATGGTTAACGTTTATCTATTAAAAAGGCTCATCCAGGCGCTTGACCAAATCCTCGATATTCTCTGGTGGCCAGCTTTCAATGTCCATGCCTAGTTCGAGGTTCATGATCTTTAAAACCTCTTTAATCTCATTCAAAGATTTACGCCCGAAATTCGGGGTACGCAGCATCTCTGATTCTGTTTTCTGCACCAAATCCCCGATATAGACAATATTATCATTTTTCAGGCAGTTTGCAGAACGCACAGATAATTCCAGCTCATCCACTTTACGCAGCAGATTTCTGTTGAACGGGAACGGGTCGACGCCCTGTTCAGGGGCTTCGATAGTCGGCTCGTCAAAATTGATAAATGGCTGTAACTGGTCTTGCAGGATACGGGCGGCATAGGCCACCGCATCTTCTGGCGAGATAGAGCCATCTGTTTCAATGGTCAGCAATAATTTATCAAAATCGGTAATCTGGCCAACACGCTCATTTTCAACCTTATAGGCAACCTGGCGAATAGGGCTGTAAATCGCATCGACCGGAATAAGGCCGATAGGGGCATCTTCTGCACGGTTCTGGGCAGCCGGTACATAGCCCTTGCCAGAATCAACGGTCAATTCCATCGACAGTGAACCGCCCTTATCCACATGGCACAGCACATGATCAGGGTTCATAATTTCAACGCCAGCGGCTTCAGAAATCATGCCAGCGGTTACAACCGCAGGGCCTTCTGCTTGCAGGCGCAGTTTTTTCTCGCCTTCAACAGACATCGCAACAGAAATGCCCTTTACATTCAGCACCAGGTCAGTGACATCTTCACGAACACCTGCAACCGAGGAAAATTCATGCACGACCCCTTGTATCTGGATCGCTTTCACCGCTGCCCCTTGCAGAGAGGATAACAGAATACGCCGCAGCGCATTCCCCAATGTTGTCCCGAAGCCGCGCTCAAGTGGCGCGAGCGAAACAACCGCTTGCCGCTCGTTATATTCTGAAGTGGTGACAGAAATTTTCTCGGGCTTTTGCAATTCTTGCCAATTTCGTTCAATCATCGACAAATATCCTTTTTGTCATTCATATAAGGTCATAGAGCCGAGGGCCCAACATACCTGTCCGGTTTCCAGCGCGACTAAACGCGAAAAACTATACCCGGCGACGCTTTCTTGGGCGGCAACCATTATGCGGAATTGGGGTTACATCCCGAATAGAGGTCACGGTAAAGCCGATTGCCTGAAGGGCGCGCAATGCAGATTCGCGCCCCGAACCAGG
>JAURQT010000055.1 GCA_030835985.1 Alphaproteobacteria bacterium | reverse complement strand
GCCGATGCCCTAAAAACACATAAGCAGCACGATAAAGCTCTTTAGCCATGCCGCCGCGTTCGACCAGCAGACCCATTAAAATAAACATGGGCAAAACAGACAGGCCATAATTTTGCCCAGCATCAATTACCAGCCGGCCGGCATTTGAAATGGCCGCACGATAGCTGGATAATTCTGCAAACCCGACCGCGCCAACCAGACCCAGTGCAAAGCCCAAAGGCATCCGCATAAAGGCCAATACAAGAATAGCTGCAAATCCAATAAGCGAGGCAATCACTTTTCAGTCTCCGAGAAGTTTGGGTTATTCATCAAGCTGTGCAGCTTCTTGATATTTTCCCGGACGCAAGAGCATTTGCACGGCACGCAAACATAAAAACGCCCCTGACAGGTAGATCGAACTGGTGACCAGCCCAACCGTTAAATATCTTGGAATATGTAAATAGATGGTTTGATCGCCATCATCATAGGCGCGTAAAGCATAAGCCCATACCCGGTCGGCCAGAATGAAAATAGCAAAAATCATCACAAGGGTAAGAGCAAGTGTAATCAGCCAGGACAGCCAGCTATCTGTTTTAAAGCGAATAAGATCAACAATGACATGATCGTTTTTTAAAAACATCAGAGGCAGGGATAAAAAGATAATGCCGGCCATCGATAATTGAACCAGCTCAACTGCCCCGACAACAGGTGCGCGGAAAAAATAGCGTCCGACAACATCAACACAAGTCAGACCCACCAGCCATAATAAAACCAAAGCGGCTAAAAAAGAAGTGAACTGACTGACCTTTTCGGCCAGCCAGTCGAGTTTGTTTAAAAGGAAAGTCAAGAACCTGCCTCAATTAAAGCTGGGATTTGAAGTAATCAAGCGCAGCTTGTGCATCAACCCCGCGAGAGGATACTTCGTCCAGCACTTTGGCTGTGACAGGGGCTGTCTTTTGCTTGAAGTAATCCCGCTCGGATTGTGGCCATTCCATAATGTTCAGACCCATCTTTTTGGCTTCGCGCAGACCGATAGCATCTGCCTCGTCCCACATACCGCCCAGTATTTTGGTCAGCTCTACGCCGCGATTGCCATCAATACAGCCACGCTGCTTGTCAGACAGGCTTTCATAGGTATCCTGGTTCATCAGCAGCCCGAAGGAGGTAGTGTACATACCATCGGGATTTACATAGGTGTTTTTCGCGTGTTCTGCCACCTTGAAGGCATACATGGTTTCCATCGGGAAAAACACGCCTTCTGCCACGCCGGACGCCAGTGTTTCATACACAGCCGGTGCCGGTACATTCACCCCGGCAACGCCCAGAGCTGTGCCAATATCATTGGCCACACCGCCGCCAACGCGCAGCTTCATACCTTCCAGATCCTTCATGGATTTAATCGCCGGAATTGTATGGATCATGCCAGGGCCATGAACAAATACAGACAAGGTCTGTACACCCTTTGTTTCACCGGCAGCTGCCAGATATTTATCCCATGTCTTTTGATAGGCCACAGAGATGGATTGGGAATTGCCGGCAATGCCAGGCAGTTCTGCCAGCTTGGTGGTCAGGAATTTGCCGGGTGTATAGCCATGTACCACCCATGTCAAATCGGCAACGCCATCGCGCACTGTATCATATAAAGCTGGTGGTGGTGCCAGACCATATTCTACCTTCAGGCTCAGCTCGCCACCAGAGCATTTTTCCAATGCTTCCTGATAATATGGGAAAAAGGATGCATTCATCACGTGCTTTGGCCCTGCCCAGCTGGCAACGGTCAGGGTTTTTGTTGCGGCTTGCGCAGTTGTTGCGGCGATTGCTGCGCTTACAGCAACGGCCATACCTGTTACAAATTTTTTCATAAGTTCCTCCAAAAACTTTTCACAGCTGATTATGTATCAGCTTGTTCTTTCATCAAACCATAAGAAAACAGACATGGTCAACGCCAATTTATGCGCAGAAAAATATCTGTTTTTGGCTATTTGCTTCCGATAGATACAGCTATCGAAAATGCTTGCAAAATAGATACTGGCTTCCTCCTTTTTTCTTTTTTGGTTATGCGTCCATGACATTCAGACAAACTGTCTGAACCGGCCATGCTAAATGACAGGCAAACTCTGCTAGTGATGAGGAAAACATCGTCTTGCCCTCTGATTTTTTGGCTAAATCCTGCCAGATTGAGCGGAACAGAAGATGGGCAGATAATTGGGTGAAATCCTGGGCATAGGCTTCCGGGTCATTGGATTGTTCAATGATTTGGCGCAGTTTTTCCCATCTGGCTATCGCGCTATCCAAACGGCTATGACCATCATTCAGCTTTTTTATCAGCCCCAGAAAATCATCTGCTGCCTTACCCCTGGCCAGCCGCAGATTGCGTGTCACCATTGCCCGGGCATGGATACCATTTGTGCCTTCATAAATAGAGGTTATTCTGGCATCGCGCCAGATTTGTTCCACCTGATATTCGCGCAGATAGCCATAGCCGCCCAAAATCTGGATGGCCAAATCAGCAGAACGAATACCGGCCTCTGAACAAAAGAATTTGCATAAAGGGGTTAAAAATTCTACCAGTTCCGGCTGATTGCCAGCTTCCAGATAATGCAAGGTGGTATAGCACATCGCCCGGCTGCCCAGCGCCAGAACGCGCTGTTCTGATAACATACGCTGAATATCGCTGTGGTCGCTCAGCCGGGCAGGGCTTTTATCTTTTTTGCGCCCCTGAATACGTTCCATCGCATAGGCATTGGCCAGCTGATAGCTTTGCTGGGCATGGGCAACCCCTTGCAAGGCCACATCAATCCGGGCATGGTTCATCAGCGTGAACATGGATTGTAACCCTGCCCCTTCTTCGCCTATCAGCTCGGCTCTGGCCTTGTCAAAACGCATATGACAGGTTGGCGAGGCGTGAATGCCCAGCTTTTCCTCGACACGCAGAATTTTTACCCCATTTGCCGCACCGTCATGTAATTTCTGGCAGGCAAATAAAGATAAAGCGGCCAGCCCCTTTTCAGCCGGTCCGGTTCTGGCCAGCACAAAATGCAGGATATTTTCGCTTAAATTCTGATCCCCGCCGGAGATAAAGATTTTCTCGCCGGTGATGTGCCAGCCCGTACCATCTGTTTCTGCCATACAGCGAATACGCGATAAATCCGATCCTGCCTCGGGCTCGCTCAGACACATGGTGGATAGCCATTCGCCGCGTGCCAATGGCGGAATAAAACGCTTTTGCTGATCAGGGCTGGCAAAATTTTCCAAAATAGCGATAGCCCCCGGTACCAGATTACATACCATCTGCAGGGCATGACACGCCCCTGAAAAAATTTCAGACACGCCGGCAGCGGTAAATTTATCCAGCCCCATACCATCAAACTCTTCGGGTGCGCTCAGCCCTTGCCAGCCATCCGCGATTAACTGGTTGTAAACAGGTTTGAACGCCTCTGGCATCACTACCCCTGCGGGCGTTAATCTGCAGCCCTCTGCATCGCCAATCCCGTTAACCGGGGCGATTTGCTCTTCGGCAAACCGGGCGAACTGGGTAATCACGCTGGCAGAGATATCGCTATCATAATCTGTCATATCCTGCTGGCCAGCGATCAGTTGCCGGGTGGTCAGAATATCCTCTAATGGGGCGTGAAAGGCAGACATCTTTTTTAAACGCTTTTCCTATCTAATCACATATAGCTGGATATGCACTGCATTTGCCAGGCGAATGCCCGTGCCGATAAAAAGCAAATTATTCACCCAGCGATATCTG
Source organism: Alphaproteobacteria bacterium (assembly GCA_030835985.1). Taxonomy (GTDB): domain Bacteria; phylum Pseudomonadota; class Alphaproteobacteria; order Puniceispirillales; family Puniceispirillaceae; genus JADHLI01. The sequence goes on along the minus strand of JAURQT010000055.1, from coordinate 6,125 downwards.
TCATCGCCTGTTTCCAGCCTTGCATGGGTACGCATATAATAGCTATCAGGGTCAACCGCTTCGCCCGCCGCAATTTTTGCTAGTACCTCTTTCGGGCCATGCCGCAAACCATAATTGATAATTTCAATGACGGCTCCATCTTCTGTGGCAAAGGCATAGCGGGTATCCAGTTCAGCCAGACCATCTTCAAAAACCGTTTGCCAGTCCGCCCCGATATTCAGCACCTTGCCGGAAAAATGCGGGCTCGAAACATGGCCGCCAATAATCGGGATAATGCGCCGCTTGCCGCCTCTGCCATGCCCCATCTCTATGATATCGCCCAGTGCAACCTCTATTGTGGCAAAGGGTTCCAATGCGGGTTCGGGCGGGGTCATCGAAGCGGTCATAAACGCGTCTCTTTCTATTTTGCCAGCCCCAACAGGCGGGCTGCATTATGTTTTAGAATATCCGGGCGGATTTCATCCTTAATGGCAATTTTTTCAAAATCCGCCAGCCATCTATCGGGGGTAATCATTGGCCAGTCTGAGCCAAATAAAACTTTTTTCTTCAGGATAGAGTTACAATAGCGCACCAGAATTTCCGGGAAATATTTCGGGCTCCATCCTGATAAATCAATATAAACATTCGGCTTGTGCTGGGCGACCGATAGCGCTTCTTCCTGCCAGGGAAAAGACGGGTGCGCCATAATGATTTGCATCTCCGGAAAATCCACTGCGACATCATCCAGATACATGGGATTGGAATATTTCAGCCGCATTCCATTGCCGCCCTTCATGCCCGATCCGACCCCTGTCTGGCCAGTATGAAACAGCCCTATAAGCCCTTCTTCGGCAATCGCTTCATATAAAGGATAGGCGATAGGGTCATTTGGATAAAAGCCTTGCAAGGTCGGGTGAAATTTAAATCCCCTAATGCCAAAATCACGGATCAGGCGGCGGGCTTCGCGTACCCCCATTTTGCCTTTCCATGGGTCGATAGAGGCAAAAGGTATCAGAATATCATCATGTTCTGCTGCCAGCTCTGCCACCTCTTCATTCTTATAGCGGCGATAGCCTGTCTCTCTTTCAGAATCGACCGGGAAAATAACGGCCGCGATTTGCTGTTCGCGAAAATAGGCAGCTGTTTCGGGGATGGTTGGCGGGTGCGACCAGGGGGCTTTGAAATATTTAGCCATAGCCGATTGCAAATCATCATAGCCATCATCGGTATGCATTCCGCAGGGCTCTTCTGCATGGGTGTGAATATCAATGGCTCTGATTTTATTCAGATCAATCATTTTTATATCCTCTTGGCTTTTACCCGGCCTTCAATTTTCTGTAACAGGGTGATGAGGCTATCGATTTCCTGTGCAGAACAATCTTGTAAAAAATCAGCTTCCAGGTCGCTGCATATCTGTTGTGCCTGAAGGCAGAGCTTTTTGCCTTTTTCGGTAATGAACAGGGCATAGGCGCGTCTGTCCCCGCTTGCCCGCTCGCGTTTTACCAGCCCTTTTTTTTCCAGATCATCCAGCATTTGAACCAGATTGGCCTGTTCAATAGCCAGATTTTCTGCCAGGGCAGATTGTTTCAGGCCGGGATATTCCAGTACCGCACAAAGCACCGCAAACGAGCCGATTTTCAGCCCGATTTGTTTAAAGGCCTGGGTTAATTCTGCCTGTATCTCATGATAGGCACGCTTCATATTATAGCCGATAAATTGCCGCAACAGACTATCTGCCTGATCTTTGATGGTAAGGGGGTGTTGGGGCAATATCGACATTTTAGAAAGCTGCTTTATTTTTAGTATCTGGCGGTGTGTATCTCTAATAGATGTTATCGAAATTTCGGGGCACGCTTTTCCAAAAAGGCACGCAACCCCTCTTCGGCATCCGGGGTGGTTTGTGACAGGGCGGCTGCCAGCGATTCTGTAAATAGCCCTTCCTGAAAAGGCATATTTTGAATCCGGCTTACCGCCTGGATCATCATGTAATTTGACATAGGCGCATTACGGGCAATTTTACCGGCCAGCTTCATGGCCAGCTCCATGCCTTCTGTTTCTTCGACGGCATAATGGGCAAGACCCAGCTGCTGGCCTTGCGGGGCATCATATATGCGCCCGGTTAACATCATTTCGGTCATTCTGTCCGGGCCTATAATTTTGCCAACCCGAACCGTTGCCCCGCCACCCACAAAAATGCCGCGCCGGCCTTCTGGTAACTGAAATTGCACCTCGCCTGCGGCAATGCGAACATGGGTAGAGGTTGCCAGCTCCAGCCCGCCACCAATTACCGCCCCTTGCATCACCGATATTACTGGCAGGCCGCCAAACTGGATTTGATCCATAATGCCATGCCATTTGCGCGAATGATGCAGATTGCCTTCGGCTGTGCGCGATATATGCTCGCTTAAATCCAGACCGGAACAATAATGTCCGCCCTTGCCAGACAGGATAACCACCTTGACCTGTTCCGGCGGCGCGAAGAAAAACTCGCCAATCGCGTTAAGCAATGCATCATTCATCGCATTGCGCTTGTCTGGCCGGTTAATGGTCAGATAGGCGATTTCTTCTTCGATATGGATATCTAGAACAGGCTGGGTCATAAAAATCTCTGGCGTTTATCTGTTTTTGTTCTCTGGTAAAGGACTGGCTCTATTGTTATTTCGGGGGCCTGTTATTTCGGGGGCAGGCGCATCGCCCCATCCAGGCGAATAGTTGTCCCGTTCAAATAGGGGTTGGTAATAATATTTTCTGCCAGCCGGGCATATTCATCGGCCAGCCCCAAACGCTGGGGATAGGGGATTTGTGCAGAAATGGTCGCCCGAACATCATCTGGCAGGGTTTCTGTCATCGCGGTTTCAAACAGACCAGGCGCAATCGCCATTACCCGAATACCAAATCTGGAAAATTCCCGTGCAGCCGGCAGGCTAAGCGAGGCAATCCCGCCCTTGGACGCGGCATAGGCCGCCTGACCAAGCTGGCCATCCTGATAGGCTACCGAAGCGGTATTGATGATAACGCCATGTTCCTGGCCAGGTGTTTCTGCTGCTGCTGCTATCATTTCGCGTGCTACATGGCTCATCATAATATAGGTGCCAATAAGGTTCACCTGTATGGTTTGCTGAAACATCTCTATCGACAGATTGCCCTCACGCCCGACAATTCTGGCCGCCTTGCCAATGCCGGCACAATTTACCAGAACCCGGGGCGTGCCTGCCTTTTTTGTCAGCGCGGCTATGGTCTGTTCAACCTGACCAGTATTGCATACATCCAGCCCGTAAGCATCGCCGCCCAGTTCCTGTGCGATTTGTGTTGCCGCTTCCAGATTGCGATCCAGAACAGAAATATGCGCCCCGGCGATATGCAGGCGGCGTGCAGTGGCAGCCCCTAATCCGCTGGCAGCCCCTGTAATAACGCAATGGCTGTTTTTTATATCCACTTTAGCGCCCCTCTACCAATACCGGGCTGGCACCTCAATCGATTAGAGAGAGTCAGCTTGCCAGCCACAGTTATTTTTTATAATAATTATATTAAATAAGTATTTTTTGTTGTCAAAGTCTTGTTAAAAATTATTGAAAAACAAGGGCTGTTGCCTATCAATAAGGGGGCAGGCACGAGGTGATAAGGAAGGGTAAAATGAGCGATTCTGTAACTGATTATCCCAAACATACCCTGAATATAGACAAACAAGGCGATGGCACGCTCATCCTGAATTCGAAATTGCCGCTGGGCCCGGTTGCGCGCAATACAGGGGAATGGCTGCATCACTGGGCAGAAAAGACACCCGATCAGGTTTTTATTGCAGAACGTTCAGGGGCGGGATGGTATGCGCTTGGCTATCGCGAGGCACTGGAACAGGTTCGCGCAACAGCAGGCGGACTGTTATCGCATGGTTTTAAAAAGGGCGATGTTATTCTGGTGCTGTCCGGGGCAAGCGTCCAGCATGGTATTTTAAAACTGGCCGCACAATATATCGGGGCGGTCACTGTGCCTCTGGCAGAGCAATATGCGCTGATTGAACAGGCCTCGGACAGGCTGGATTATATCGCCGGCAAGGTTTCACCGGCGCTGGTCTATGCCGAAGATGGGGTGCGTTTTCGGGCAGCCCTTAGCCGCCCTGTTTTTGAAGGGGTGCAAATTCTGGTTGGACGCCAGCCAGCAAAGGGCGAGCTTACCATGGATGGCCTGCAAAATCAGCCAGCAGATAATGCGCAAATTGATGCTGCCTATGAACAGGTTGATCCAGATTGTCTGGCAAAGATATTATTTACCTCCGGCTCAACCTCTCTGCCAAAGGGCGTGCCGCAAACCCACCATATGATGTGTATTAATCAGGCACAATATCTGGCCTGCTTGCCCTTTTTGGGAACGCGCCCGCCTGTCATTCTGGACTGGTTGCCCTGGAACCATGTTTTTGCCGGAAATTCGGATTTCAATCTTGTTCTGTCCAATGGCGGCTCTTTATATCTGGATGAAGGCAAGCCGGTAAAAGGGCTGTTTGAAAAGACGATTGAAAATCTGCGCCTGATGCCCGGTACATTGAGCATGAATGTACCTGCCGGCTATGGGATGCTGGTAGATGCAATGCAAAAGGATAGCGCGCTGCAAAAGGCGTTTTTCCGCGATCTGGATATGATTTTTTATGCTGGTGCGTCTTTGCCAAAGGCGGTCTGGGACGCGCTGGAGGCAATGGCCATTGCCCAGACAGGCCGTATCCCGATGATGACCTCCAGCTGGGGGATGACAGAGACCGCGCCCATGTGCCTTATTCACCATCAGGGCGGGGCGCGTTCCGGCATGATAGGTGTGCCTGCACCAAAGCTGGAGGCTAAACTTATTCCGGTAGAAGCCGATCGTTTCGAGCTGCGGGTGCGCGGGCCAAATGTCATGTCCGGCTATCTGGATGATCCGAAAAAGACAGCCCAAACATTTGATGAAGACGGCTTTATGATTACCCAGGATGCAGTGCGCTTTGCAGACCCGGATAATATGGAAGACGGGGTGCTGTTTGACGGGCGGCTAAGTGAAGATTTCAAATTGCTGACCGGCACCTGGGTCCATGCCGGCAATTTGCGGCTGGCCGCTTTAACCGTGCTGTCAGGGCTGGTACAGGATGTGGTGGTCACAGGGGCAGATAAGGCCGATATCGGCTTGCTGATCTTCCCAGATCCGCAATTACAGCTTAGCGAACAAAGCCAAGGGGCGATAAATGATAAAAGCTATCTTGAGCAGGTGAGAGAGCGGCTGGAAGGGCTGTTTGCCGCGGCAACCGGTTCATCAAACCGTATTCGCCGTGCCCTTGTGCTGGCAGAGCCGCCTTCGGTAAAACACGCTGAAATTACCGCAAAGGGCAGTTTGAATGTGAATGTTATTTTGCGAGAGCGCGCACCGTTACTGGAAAGATTATATAATAATAGCGATCCGGCTATTATTTTCTTTGGCAAGACAACATCCTGAAGGCGATAAAAAGGGGCATTTAGATGCAGTTTTTTGAAAATGGATTCAGAGCCGGAAATCCTGAATTATCCGATGCCGCAAAGAAAAAAACATCCTGGCCAGAAAAATTGCCAGAAAAAGCAGATGTGGTGATTGTCGGATGCGGGCCTGCTGGCCTGACACTGGCCGCCCAGCTCAGCGCCTTTGCCGATATCCGCACCGTTATTATTGACCAAAAGGACGGGCCGATGACGCATGGTCAGGCAGATGGTATCGCCTGTCGGACAATGGAAATGTTTGAAGCCTTTAATTTCAGCGAAAAGGTGCTGAAAGAGAGCTATTGGGTAAATGAAACCACATTCTGGCGGCCGGATCCCGATAACCCGGCAACCATCAAACGTTCAGACAGGATGCAGGATACCGAAGACGGGTTATCGGAAATGCCGCACGTTATTTTGAACCAGGCACGTATCCATGACCGCTATTTAGAGGTGATGGAAGCAGGCAATTATCCGATGCGCCCTTTTTATAGCCGCAAGCTGGCCAGCCTGGAGATTGATAAGGATAACGCTGGTGACATGGATGCCTATCCGGTCGGGCTAACACTCGGCTATACCGATAGCAAGGGGGTGGTTCACACCGAGACCATCAGAACAAAATTTCTGGTAGGCTGTGACGGCGCACATTCAGCGGTTCGCCAGCAATTGGGCTTT
>JAURQT010000054.1 GCA_030835985.1 Alphaproteobacteria bacterium | reverse complement strand
ACACAGTTACACACCGAAAAGCTCGGGATAACAATGAGTTGACGTGGGTATCGTGGGTACGATGAGTAGGAAATGGCGCGCTCGGGAAGCCAAAGTTCCTACCTCTGAAAAATTTACTTTTTTTCAATGCATAATCAATGTGAGTGATCCATGAAATAATCATACGTGGTTTACTTTTACCATTTAATCTCTGGCTAGTAGCATGCCAGCGACTATGCAGAACCCTTTTAAAAAAAGCTGGAGGCATAATAATAGATGCCATAGATAGCCAGGCCCAGAACAATAAGAATAATAAAAATGGTTTGCAAAAAATCATGCAGCAGGGCGGTGACCAGCTGTTTGGTTTTGGGTGCGCCCAAAATAATATAGCACATAAACAAAGAGGCGGGGAACGTCATCCAGAACAGGCTGGAGACAGCCCAGAATTTGATAAACCCCATATCCTTGAACGGGTCTTCATCTTCAACTTTTGTAATCCGGTTTTTTATCTTCATATAAAGTGTCTCTATTACATTTATAGATTACTGATACTGTGCGAATTTGAACCGCCACCGATTTATATTTTTTAACATTTTTATCTAGTTCTCTGGCAGAACCTTCCCTTCAAGATAGTAGATTTTAAAAAATAGTGAAAAATAACAGCGATCAAAGATTAAGTAGAGAACTATTTGACAAAATAAAAAGTAGATATTTATAATTTTTAATCTTTTTATGGTTGCTTGATTATTTACTGGAATGTTCAGGGGGCGAAGATGCAATAAATAATGCATCGCCAGATACTGAAACGGCAGGTAGTGCGATTGGAACTGGTATAGGAATGTTCTTCATATTTAGTCGTATGGGTACTCGGCGATAACATTGTTGGCATTTTCTAACCTCATCGCAAAGCCTTCAAAATATGATTAAATTTCGAGGTTTAGAAATTCCAGCGGCGGGAATTTAATTAAAATATTAAGAGGATGAGCATGCACAAAATTGTAGATAAATTTCTCATTTTTGGGACAATCGCTCTCATCTTGGCAGGTTGTAAAACTGATTTTGCCGTGGATGCTTTTGTCACCGATACATTTGCTGATGAAAACATAAATACACCCGCCACTATGATGGTGGAGATTCCCTCATGTGATCAACAATCCAAATATGAGGACAAGATAATCGCATTATTTAATAGCGGATCAGAAGCAAAAGTTACTGGGTGCGAAACTAAGGGAATGAGTTCAATGTTGGTAGTTTCTGTAAATGCAGAAATGGCATCAGTTGAGTCCAATAGAGACCTTATATTGCTCAGACATCAATTAGATAATATGGAAATAGACGGAACCAGTTATGAAATCAGAGGATTAAAACCTGTGATTAGCCCCGAGTTTCTGACGCGAGCAAAGTCACTGATTAAGGAAAATTTTCAGACATTATCATATGAGAATGTCAGTTTTGAAATATTGATAAATAATGATGAAAGAGGCGACGTACTTGTTACTGCTTATCAACTTTGGGTTGATGGTGAACCCTTCGAGAACTTTCGAAGGCAACCTCTCTCGAGGCGAGGTACATTCAAATTGACATTCTCTGACGTGATTAGTGACCTAATCTTGAAGAATAAAATGCCAATCGTTGCATATATTGCTAGACCGACATAAGCAAGCCCTACACATATATCTGATCTGCAAGAGATGGTTGCCAAAAGCCAGTTATATTAGCTGAGATATACAGCTGATCCCCGCCCGAATATTCTTTCCCCCTAATAACCTGCATCTATTCTATCCCGGCCTAGGCCGGGATAGGCCGGTCGATATGATAGGCCGGATCGGTGCGTTGCATCAATTGGCGCAATAAAGCGGCATCTATTTTAATGCGTTTCCATTTATGCGGTGCGTCCTCGCCTGTCATCCAGCCTTCCCTGTTCAAAAAAATTTAAAAAAGAAAGTTTAGCTATTCCGAACGCCAGGTTAATCTGCCAGGTTAATCTGCCAGGTCAATATATCCCGCCGCTATTTCAGGGCAAGCAAGCCGTCCAGCACATATTGCACCGATAGCCCGGCCAGAATAATCGCGGTAATACGCGAGAAGACCATGGTGACTTTCTCATTCAGCCAGCTTTCGGCTATTACTGTCAGGCACAGGATAAGGCCGGTAGAAGCCATCACCGCGACCAGCGCGACATAGCCGATAAGGCTCTGGCTAAGCTCGGCGGCAAATCCGGCCGTGACCACAATCACCGAAATAATCGCCGCAGGCCCGGCCAGCATCGGGATAGCCAGCGGATATATCGCCAGATTATCGCCTTCATTATCGGCATTGTCTGTGGTGCTTTCATCGCGTTTACGTTGCTGGCGTTTGGCAGAAAGCATATCCAGCGATACCATAAATAAAATAATCCCGCCGGCAATTTTAAAGGCTGGCTGGGTAATCTTCAGATAGGCCAGAACCCATGCCCCGCACAAGGCAAAAAACAGCATGATAAAGCTGGCAAACAAGGTCGCCTCTATCGCGGTACGGTATTTTTGCCGACGTGTTTGCGCGGTGGTCACCGCCAGAAAAACAGGTGCATTGCCGATAGGATCAATGACCACAAAATAGATAATAAAGGCGGTGATAAAACTTTCTATCATCTTTTTCCTACCTTTAGCTGGCGGGCGGCTGTCCTGATATTGCTCGGCCATCTAAAATACCATCTTTTAAGAAAATAAAGAAACGTAAAAGGGAGAGATGATGCAAAAAATGCAGCGCCCCTGCCAAAAACCGGCCCTGTATTTTCCTGCCCAAAGGCGCTATCCCGTCTTTTATTTAATATCGCCCAGGCTGTTTTTTTTAGCGCCCGTCATTTAATTTAAACCCGTCATTTAATTTAAAAAGGCACGCCCCCTCATGATGACCCTTGATTTTATACGCACGCTTTTTCCGGCTATTCCGCTGGCCATTGTGGCCTTGAATTTACGCTATACCAGCCTGGCAGGCTTGATGCGTAATCTGGCCGCACAGATAGCCACAACAGATCAGATATCAGGCCAGGCCGCCCTTTTGGCAAAGGAATTACAGATGATGGGGTTGCGGATTTCTCTGGTAAAATATGCGCTATTTTTTGCCGGGCTGGCCTTTGTGCTGAATTTGGGGGTGATGTATCTTACCTTGTATGGCTATGGGTTATCTGCGCATCTTGCGATGGGGGTCACCATCGCGATGATGATGGTCGCGCTGATTTGTTTTTGTATTGAAACGCTGCTCTCGACACGGGCATTAAATCTGCATATCGGACAGCTTGCCCCCTCTCTT
>JAURQT010000053.1 GCA_030835985.1 Alphaproteobacteria bacterium | reverse complement strand
GAAAGATGGTCAATCCATTCCGGCTTGCCTCTGGCATGATCAAAGGCAATTTCTTTCCAAAAATAGGTTTTTAGTTTTGCATTCGCCCCCGCATCCAGCAGAATATTGACAACTTCGGCGTTTTGTCTTTTGACTGCCAGCTTCAAAGGGGTATAGCCGGAATTATCCCTGGCATTGACATTTGCCCCCGCCTCTAACAAGGCGGCAGTATTTTCAGCCTTCCGGCCCGAAAGATAGACGGCATAATGCAGAGGCGTTCTGTCCCCTATGCCGCTTGACATACCGGCTGTACCAGATTCCAGATCAGCCCCTTGCGCGACTAAGTGCCGAATATGTTCTGGTCTGGAATATTTGGCAGCAAGATGTAAGGGGCTTCTTCCCCCAAAACCTCTTGCGTTAATGTCTGCCCCTCTGGCCACCTCACCCTTAACCTCATCCAGCGTTGGTCTTGTTTTCCAGAATTCATCATCACACAGGCGCAGACAGTCCCCCGCATGAACCGCCCCCGCCAGCATAAAAAAGATAAGGGTAAGGGAAGTTGTGATTATATGTCTCATCGCTCGTCTTTCACGGATTCAAAAACATGGACTTTTTCCATCAGGCCATTGTCCAGCTTGGGGCGCATTAACCTTTTTGTGCAAGTCATGTAATTATCAATTTTATTCTTAAAGGCGGCGGTTTGCCGGCTTGCGCCATGCTCCCCTCATCCCCTATCCCTTGTCAAAATCGCTTGTTGGGGGCGGCAAAAACGCGCTAGGCTTTTTGCATCTTGTTTGCCTGTCTGTCTGGAACGCCTCTTGCCCTGGTTCGGGGGGGCGCGGCACAGGCGGGGAACACAACAAGAGTAACGCAATAAAAATAACGCAATAAAAATAACGCTGGGAAACTAAAACAGGGACGGGATAAAGATGACAGAAAAACGGGTAAAAAAATTGCTGGTCACCGGGGCGGCGGGCGGCATTGGCCGGACTATCCGCACCATGCTGGAGCCGGTTGCCGAAACGTTGCGCCTGTCTGACCGTGCCGGCCTGGGCGAGGCGGCCGCCCATGAAGAGATTATCTATTGCGAGCTGACCGACAAAGACGCGGTAGAGGCGCTGGTCGCGGGCTGTGACGGGATTGTGCATCTGGGCGGCCAGTCGGTTGAGGCCGATTGGCAAACCGTGCGCGATAGTAATATTGAGGGTTTGTATAATCTGTATGAGGCTGCGCGCATCCATCAGGTAAAACGCATTTTATTTGCCAGCTCTAATCATGTTATCGGCTATTATCCGCAGAGCCAGCTGCTGGATGCCCAGACCCCGCCGCGCCCCGATGGGCTGTATGGCGTGTCCAAGGCTTTTGGCGAAGCGCTGGCTTCGCTCTATCATGATAAATTTGGCATCGAAACCGCGATTGTGCGCATTGGCAGCTGTTTTCCTGAACCGGTGGATCACCGTATGCTGGCGACCTGGTTGCATGCCGAAGATTTCGTCAGCCTGATAGAATGTATGTTTGAAGCCTCGCGCCTTGGCTGTCCGATTATCTATGGTGTGTCCGATAATGATGTGGTGTGGTGGGATAATCGTCAGGTGGCCTATCTGGGCTGGAAGCCTAAACATAGCTCTGCTATTTTTAAACAAATACTGGATGAAAAGATGGAACGCCCGCATAAAGATGCTGCGGTATCTGTCTATCAGGGCGGTGTTTTTACCGAACACCCCATCATGCAACGCGATGAAAAATGACCAACAAAAATACAGGCTTAAGGCATTTCAGATGAAGAAGAGGGAGTGTTAAAAAACAATGTCACAAAAAGAAGAGAATTTTCATCATATTGACGATACAGATAGCGGCATTTTCCGCGAATTGGGCGAGGGGATCAGCACCCGCATTTTTCCCGGCCAGCAGGCGATGATATCGGTGGTGCGGGTTGCGCCTAACGCAAAAGGGGCTATCCATTCGCATGAGCAGGAACAATGGGGCTATCTTATCTCAGGCTCGGCTATCCGTATTCAGGATGGTGAGGAGATAGAAGTGGGCCCTGGCGATTTCTGGTGTTCGCCCGGTCATGTGGAGCATGGCATTATTGGCGGGCCAGAGGGGGCGGTGATTTTGGATGTGTTTGCCCCGCCACGCCCGGAATATCTGAAAGCCGGTAAAGGGTTCGGGGTCTAGTCCCAGCCCCAGCCCAGCCCTTTTGAAACAGCCCTTTTGAAACAACCCATTTTAAAAGGGGTTTTGCCGATGAAGGCTGGCGGCAGGTTTATTGCCCTTCCCAGAATTTACAGGTACCTACCTCGCGCCCGTTTGGCTGGGAGTCCACATAATCCTGGCCAAGTTTGGCAAAGCGATAGCGCATCTTCCAGCTGGGTTCATCAAAATTCACCACTGTATCGCCCCAGATCAACATATTGCGATGGCGGAATTTGGCGACCTGGCAAAAGGCCTCCTTATTACCCATACGAAAGGTCTGTTTATCCGTGGTCGGGCACCATTCTTTCCATTCGCCCCGATTGCGGCGTTCATAGACCTTTTTGTTAAAGAAACCTTCCAGCTTGTAATTGCGCTCGCCGACCCCCTTGATTTTGCATTTAATCTCGGTGGCGGCCAGTGCCGTCCCTGTCATCAACCCGGTCAGACAAATTGCCGATGCCAGCCGCTTAATCGTTACCCCAAACATTTCAACCCTATTCTTTTTATCTTTTCTCGCGCAATTCAGCGATATACCCATTTTCGTGCCTTTATTTATGCCATGGCCGGGCAGCAAGGTCAAAGCAGGGCGCAGATTTTTTCCTATATCGGGGCTGTTTTTAGCTGTCTATCTTTTGTATGGTTTGGCGAGGGCTTTCTTACATCGCAATAGCAGGGCGGCAAGGGCTGGCATGACATCGGATACAGATTTTTGGATACAGGCTGGCCAGCTTTTTCCCGGCCATGGTGCGCCGCCGCTTGCCGATCAGCAGATACAGATATCAAATGGTAAAATTGCCGCGATAGAGCCTGCCTCTCGCCGCGCCCTATCCACGCCGCCCCGATATGTGGAAATTATCGCCCCGGGCTTTATCGATATTCAGATTAACGGAGCAGGGGGCGTGCTTTTTAATGACCAGCCGGATCTGGCCGCGCTGAAAACAATCTCGGCGGCGGCGCGTCTGGGCGGTACATGCCATATCCTGCCAACCTTTATTACCGCGGCTGGCCAGAGCTATAAACAGGCCATGCAGGCGGTTACAGATGCCGCTGGCCTGGCTGAAATACTGGGCCTGCATCTGGAAGGCCCGTTTTTATCGCCGGAACGGCCCGGTATCCATGATGCCCGTTTTATTCGCCCGATAGAGGCAGCCGATATCGAGGGGCTGTGCCGCTTTGACGGGCGGTTATTGCTGACCCTTGCCCCGGAACACACAGACACAAAAACTATAAAAAGGCTGGCAGAGGCGGGCATTATCCTGTTTGCCGGTCATAGCGCGGCAAGCCTGGAGGAGATGGCAGAGGCCGCGGTTAATGGCCTGTCCGGGGTGACCCATTTATTTAATGCCTGCTCGCAAATAGCTGCGCGCGCGCCCGGTATTGTCGGGGCGGCACTGACCAATCCGCGCCTGTTTGCCGGGATTATCGCGGATGGCCATCATGTACATGATGCCAATCTGCAATTAGCGGTATCGCAGATGGAAAACCGGCTATGTCTGGTCACAGATACCATGCCAAGCTATCGCGCGACATCTACCGATTTTATGCTTGCAGGTCAGAAAATCACACTAAAGGATGGCCGGCTGACCTCTGAGGCTGACCAGCTGGCCGGCGCGCATCTGGGCATGGATGAGGCGGTGCGAAATATCATCCAGCGCACTTCTGCTCGCCCGGAACAGGCGCTGGATATGGCCAGTGCCATTCCGGCCAAAATATTGGGGCTGGAAGACGAATATGGCAAAATAGATATTGGCCGTCCTGCCAGCCTGACCTGTCTGGATAGGGATTTTCACTGTTGCGGGGTCTATGTGCATGGCACGCCCTATAGGGGGGGCAGCCCGGCCTAATCTGCGGCGTGATAGACAGCCCGGGCAATCGCCCGTGCCATAGTGGTTGCCCCAAAATGACCAAGCAGCATTTCTATTTCCGGTGTGAGGGCGATATCCTGTCTGGCGGTTGCTACGGCAAAGATTAAATCGCCATCCATCAGGCAATGAGAGGGAACAATCGCACGGGCAAAGCCATCATGGGCCGTGATGGCCAGGCGCCGGGCTTGCGATTTGGTAAGGGGCAAATCGGTTGCGATAACCGCAATGGTGGTATGCGCCCGGCTATCGCTGGCGGTAATGCCTTTTTTGGTAACAGGCATGGCCAGCGGGTCAGATATCGCGTTGCCGCGCCCGCCAAATTCACCATCAATTTCAAAAGGGGCGGCCCAGAATTTATCTGTACCCGGTATAAAGGGGCTGCCAAAGCTGTTAACTGCGGCCAGTGCGCCAAGGGTAGTACAGCGCCCATTGCCCAGATTAATTTGCAAAGAGGCAGAGCCTATTCCGCCCTTATGCGTCCCTGCCAGCGCGCCCATGCCTGCCCCGACCGAGCCAAGCTGAAACTTTGTGCCGGCTTGTGTGTACGCATCCACACCCAGCTGGTAATAGGGGTTTTCTGTCCAGTTTTTATCGCCGCCATTCGCCAGATCAAACAGGATAGCGGCCGGGACAATCGGTACATGCTGGCCGGCAATTTCATAACCGCGCTTTTGGCGTGCCATGATATCGCACACCCCGCTTGCGGCATGCAAACCAAAGGCCGACCCCCCGGATAATACCAGCGCGTCTATTTTGCTGACCAGCTTGTCCGGGGCAAGCAAATCAGTCTCGCGGCTACCGGGCGCGCCGCCCATCACATGAACCGCAGCGGTAAAGGGGGCGTCGGCGGTAACAACACTTACCCCGCTTAACAGATTGGCATCCTGTGCATGACCTACCTGCAAGCCGTGCACATCGGTGAGGAGGTTTTGCGGGCCGGTCGTTAAGGATGGGGCAGGCATCGTTACATCAGACTTTCAACTGGTCAATCAGCCTGACATTGCCAAGATACACAGCGGCCAGCAACATACCATTTTGCGTGTGTGTTTCCCGTTTTGCCAAACTATCTGCGTCACAATAGCCTAGATAATCAATTTCGGTAAATCCGGCAGCCAGAATATTATCGCTTGCCTTCTTCAAACAGGTCTCTACCTCTTTGCCTTGCCGGATTTCAGCGGCAGCGTCCTGCATGGCCTGATAAAGAAAAGGGGCGATTTGCCGCTCTGCCGGGGCAAGATAGCCATTGCGTGAGGACATGGCCAGCCCGTCTGCCTCGCGGATGGTGGGGCTGGCGATTATTTCTACCGGCAAGTCCAGATCCCTGACCATCTGGCGGATAACTTGCAGCTGCTGGTAATCTTTTTCGCCAAAAACAGCAATATCCGCGCCGGTTTGCTGAAATAATTTCAGCACAATTGTGGCAACTCCGCCAAAAAAATGCGGCCGCGTCCGGGCTTCATATCCCAACGCCACCCCGGCCGGAGAAATAGCGGTTGCATGACCGCTTTCATACATTTGATCTGGAATAAATACCGCATCACACCCCCCTGCCGCCCGCAATTTTTCAAAATCGGCTTCATGGGTGCGCGGATAGATATCAAAATCCTCGCCTTGCGCGAATTGCAGAGGATTTACATAAATCGTGGTAATAATTTTATCTGCTTTGCCGGAAATAGCTTTTAGCAGGGAAAGATGGCCAGCATGTAAATTGCCCATGGTGGGGACAACACCAATACGCAAGCCCTGCTGTTTCCAGCTGGTCAGCGCATCGGCCATCTCGTGCTTGTTTTGCAGAATCTTCATTGCTTGTTATCGCCCTAATTACCGGCAAAATTATTTCTGGCAAAATTATTTCCGGCAAACTTGCCTTTCGCCCTTATAAGGCAATAAAATTCTTTTGTCTTATGAAGATTGAACCAGGGGCGTGTTTTTTGATTTTCGGGAATTTTTGGCTTGTCCAAACAGCCCTCTCAGGATTTAGCCTTTTTTGCCAGCAAATCAGTTAAATGCAGGACAGATTCAGATGGCCCAACTTCCGCGACCCCCCGGCAGAATAAATCCATCACAGCAGAGCTGATAGGCGTATCTTCATAGGCTTGTATATAATAACCGATATCCTTGGCCGCGTTGCTGAGCGAGAATTGCAAACCGCTTATATCCTTGTCCGTCAGGAAAGGGCGAAAGCGTTCCAGTACCACCGAATTTCCGCCGCCCACATGCAGGACATCCAGAAATCTTTGCGGCTCAATGCCCTGTTTTTGTGCCTGAGCGGCGGCTTCTGCCATCACCGCTGCATAGCCAAGCGAAACATAATTATGAATAAGTTTTAATGCCTGGCCAGAGCCAACCGCACCTGCATGAACAATATTTTCGGCAAATTGCGAGAGCAGGGGATGAAGCTGGTCAAAGGTTTCCTTCTCCGCTCCGACAATCAGGTTCAGCCGCCCTTCGGCTGCTTCCTTGGGGGTGCGGGTCATTGCGGCATCAACAAAAGGAATGCCCGCCTCTGCCAGCCTGGCAGCAAAAAGCCGCGTTTTTTCCGGCATGCTGGTCGAACAATCAATGATGATTTGCCCTTTTCCAGCATAGGTACCTACCCCGTCCGGGCTAAACAGGATCTCTTCTACCTGTGTTGCCCCTGTCACACATATCAAAATGATATCAGCTTCTTCTACCACCTCTTTAATGCTACCTGCAGCCATAGCCCCTGCCGCCTCCAGCTGGTTTGTGGGCTGATTTCCGGCATGGGTAAGAAATGTCAGGCGATAGCTGTCATTTTTCAGAATATTGGCGGCGATACCATGTCCCATCAGGCCAATGCCGATCATGCCGATATGCATATTGATTTTTCCTTCTTAAACGTTTTTTTTAAAGGCCACTTACAGGATTAATCCTTTGCGGCCCACTGCGCAAGGTCAGGAAATTCAGCCGGCTGGTTTTTGCCTTTTAAATCTGCACCGCTTAATCGTTTTTTTATTGCCGCTATCATCCAGGGGTAGCGGCGGCGTTTGGTAAAGGATGTGCCTATACGGTTTAATCGGCGCAGGATTTGATGCCACCAGCTGTTCTCTGCCCAGCCTGCTTTTTCTGCCGGATAGCCGATAGTGGTCGGGCTTTCATCTTCGGATACAACCGGCGGGTTTACGGTCAGGATATGCAGCCCGTGATCCCACCAGCGATTAAGGAACAGATCAACCTCATACATCATCGGCAAATATTGTTTGGCCAGGTCTGTGGCCGCTTTGCGCGTGATAACATAACTCTCTGCGCCAATACTGTTATACCGACAGGACGACAGCCAGTATGTGCCGGAAAGCGGTACAATATCGGTAAGCGGGCGCCCACCCCTGAAATGCAAATTAACGATATCTATCCTATCTTCCAGCAAACGCAGATGGTGTAATATATTTTCTATCTCTTTATCCAGAATAGCGTCATCTTCCAGAATAAGGGCCATCGGTGCATCACTTGCGGCGATTTTTTGCCAGGCGGCAAGATGGCTCAAGCCGGCGCCAATTGCCCCCTTGCTCAGCGGATGGGGTAAATATTTCTGCCGGGCGCGTGTAGTAAGATTGCCGATTTCATCTTCTGCCAAATTTTTCCCATACACCGCGTCAATAAAGGTGAAAGCAAGGCCAAGTGCGCCGAGACGTTCGGAAATAACTTTCCTGCGTGCATGGGCATTTTCAAGGGCAATAACATAAATTGGAAAAGGGGCGGACATATCTTTAAAACGGGTCACTTCAAATTACATATGATTAAACGCCTAACCCCCCATATCAGGCGAAGCCCTGATACTGTCAATATCGCTTTTTTCCCGGACTATAATAAATGCCGGAATAAATGCCGGATTGCCGGATAAAATCACTGTTTGACAAGGCGATGCGGCAAAAAAACTTGACAGCTTAACACCAGATGTTTTTGCTATCCAGATGGTTGCGGTTTTCTCGATCGTGCCTTTTCAAACAACATATAGGATAACAGGATGAAACTCTTTTCCGCAGGGGCATCCCCCTTTGGTCGTAAAGTAAAATTAGCTCTGCATGTATTGTCTCTTGAGGCCGAGGTTGAATTTATTCCCACCGATACCAGCCAGCCTGATACAGAAAACAGAAAACAAAACCCGCTTGGCAAGATCCCGACCCTGATCTCGGAAGGGATGGCCATTTATGATAGCCGGGTTATTCTGGATTATCTGGATGGCAAGGCAGGGGGCGGTAAATTATTTCCCGCCGGCGGCACCGAACGTGCCAGGACATTGATACAGGCCGCCCTTACAGACGGGATGATGGATGCAGCTATTCTGATTGTCTATGAAGGGCGTATGCGCCCCGAAGGGATGCAAGTTGCCTCTATTCTGGACTATCAGCGCGGCAAGCTGGAGCGGAGCTTGCAAGCATTGGAAGCAAAATCCATTACCTATAATAACGGGGCATCGCCTGATGCCGGGGAAATTGGTCTGGCGTGTGTTCTGGATTATCTGGACTTGCGCGCGATTATTGACTGGCGCGCTCTTGCCCCGTCCTTGCAAGCCTATATGACTGATTTTGCAGCCTCTGTTCCAGGCTATCATGACACCTTGCCAGATGGCATTCCAGATGCCCCCTGGCGTAATAGATAGATGGCGTAATAGGTAAGACAGCACTTTCCCCCCCCTTTTTTTCTTATCATGCTAGAGAGAGGGAGGGGGGTGTGTTTTTTGGCAGCTTTCCGCTATCAGGCAAATCATTTCAAACATAATGGCCGCTACGGTCATGGCCGTGATCTGGTTAGGGCTATCTTTGGTCGGCATCATGCAGACAATATCCCCGCCAATGATGTTCATGCCCCGTACCGCCCGCAATAATGCGATAGCTTCATCTATCAGAAATCCATTTTCAGCAGGTTCCAGATTAGATACACCCGGGGCAATGCTGGGATCCAGACAATCCAGATCAAAGGTAATATATACTGGCCGGCCCGCCAGCGTTTTTTGTATCTCTTTTATCACATCCTGTTGCCCGCGCTGGCGATACTCTTTCATAGTGACAACATGAAAGCCATATTCATAAGAAGGGTTTAGCCAGTCCAGTGTTCTTGGATGCCCTCTAAGGCCTATCTGCATGGAATGTTTTGGGTCAATCAGGCCAGCATCACTCAGATAAGCGCCCCAATGTGCCGCAGATTTTTTTGCCCCCAGAAAATGATCAATCTGGGTAAAAACATCTGTATGGGCATCCATGTGCAACAGGCAGACAGGCTCTTTCCTGGTTAAGTTATGCTGTCCCAACCCTTGCAGAATGCCCCCTGTAATCGAATGGTCACCGCCAACTGAAATTGGTCTGATGCCGGCATTATCCACCTGTTTGTAAAACCGCGTAATGGCCTCTATACAGGCTTCATTATTATTTGCTTCTGGCAGCGGAACATCGCCGCCATCAATGATTTTTGCCGCAGTCCAGGGGTCGAGTTCAAAATCAAGATGCACCCGCCTTTGCAGGGCGGAAATATGACGCAAGGCGCGCGGCCCCAAATGCTGATCACGCTCGGTACTGCCATTACCGGTTGAATGGGGTACCCCAACAAGACCGATATCCGCGTCGGCAAGCGCTGTGTGCGGACATCTGAAAAAGGTGGGAATGCCCCACCAATAAAGGTTTTCCATCATACGTTTGTCGTGAAGGTCGCTCATTTTCCGTCACCCTGTTGATAGATGTGTATCCGGTATCAAAGATACCCGCATACCAGCCCTATCATGATTAAGAGTTTTTATTAAAAAAAACCCGGGATTATTAAAAAAAACCTGGATTATTAAAAAAACCCGGGATTATTAAAAAAACCCTGAAAAAAGAAGGAGACATGAAAATTTAAATCGTGAAAGTTTTCCACCAGCTATATGGCCCGAGCCCTTTTTTGGGGTAAGCCTGTTTCTAGCTGTTTAAATCGATAGTAGCCGGACGGCTGGCCGCTTCCAGTGGCTTGCGCGCCAGAGACAGTAATGGCGGTATCATCAGCAAGGTCGCAAAAGTAGAGAGCGCCAGCCCGCCAAAGACCACTGTGCCAATGCCGCGATATAATTCCGAGCCAGCCCCCGGAAATACCACCAATGGCACAAGCCCGAACAGCGAGGTGAGGGTAGACATGAAAATAGGCCGGATGCGATTGCTGGTCGCTTCCAAAATCGCTTCATCCACACGCATGCCATCTTCACGGATATGCAGGCTTGTTTGCTCGATCATCAAAATGGCATTATTCACCACCACTCCGGTTAAAATAACAAAGCCCAGCATAGTCAGCATATCCAGCGGCTGACGGATAAACAGGTTAAGAATTGCCAGACCGGCAATGCCGCCTGCACTGGCCATCGGTATAACCAGCAGGATAATCGCTGGCAGGGTAAAACTGCGCAGCAAGACCACCATCAACAAGAAAATCACGGCAATGGCGGCCAGAACATTTGTCTGCATGGCAGTCCATGTACGTGCCAGCTCGCCCGCCGCCCCGCGCACATTCACCTGAACATTTTTTTCTGCGGCCAAGGGCGCAATTTGGGGCAAAATCTCGGTTTCAATCTTTTCAATAGCGCTTTCCAGAGGCAGGCTTTCATCCGGGCGCAATTGCAGGGATCGTGCCTGATTGCCGCCAATACGCCTGATTTGTTCCGGGGCGCTGACAAAGCTGACACGGGCTAATTGCCCGGCAGAGACCACCTCGCCAGAAGGGGTGATAATTGGCAGGTTTTCCAGATCCGATATGGAAAGATTGCCGGCATTCCGGCCAGCCAAAGTCAGGTCAATTAATTCCCCGTCAATGGGGATCTGGGTTACCCGCATCCCGTCATTATAAATATCAATCGCCTGGGCAAAGCTCTGCATGGACAAACCGGCCGCTGCGAGGGCTACCGGATCAGGGGTCAGCTGAATTTGAGGGGTGCCGGTATTCAGGCTTGGCAGTACCCGTATCTGGTTGCCTTCATTGCGCGGAAAGGCTTGTGCCAGCGCATCATTCAGGGCGGTGGCCACGCTGCCAATATTTTCCTGTGATGCGCCTGTTACATCCAGGCTGATAGAGCGCGAACCGCCAACCGAGCGACCAAATAAAGAGGCTTGGCGTACGAATGCCCGCGCCCCTGGCTCGGCAAAGACAGGACGGCTAAGGACATCGCGTAGCTCGTTAATCCGGCCGGGATCAACCGAAGATGCACCGGCAAACGCCCCGCCTGCAAAAGCGACAAAGAAAAAGCGCGATATTTCCGGCGGGCCATCGGCGCTAACCTGTCCCTCCCATAAGGGGCGGGCGCCTGCTTCCATACGGGCGGCGATGCGCTTGGTTTCTTGCATTGAATAGCCGGGCGGTACACTGATAGAGCCAAAAACAAAATTGGCATTGCCATCTGGCAGATAATCCAGCTGCGGCATAAATCGCCAGCTGGACAGACCAGCGGTCACGCACATTACCGCGACCAATCCCGCCCCCAGCATCCGCCGCCGAACAGCCATACGGGCATAGGCCATAATCGCGTTTTTAAATTGTATCGCCGCGCTATCCAGAAAGGGAATATGCCAGCTTTTTTGCCGAAGCGGTTTATCAGAACGCAAAAGCAGGGCAGACAGGCTGGGAATAAGGGTGGTAGAGACCAGCACCGATATTAACACCGATACAGATATGGCAACGCCAATATCGCGGAACAGCTGGCCAACCGGTAATTTTAGCATCACCACCGGAATAAAGACCACAACCGTGGTCAGTGCCGAGCCCAGAATAGGCGCCCAGACCTGGCGCGCGCCATGAAAAGCAGCTTGCGGGGCAGCCATCCCGTTTTGCCGCAATCGATAGATATTTTCCTGCGAGACAATCGAGGCATCCACCACCATCCCGACCGCAAAGGCAAGCCCCGCCAGCGAGATAACATTGATAGACATACCCAAAGCCGCCATCGCCACAAAAGTGCCTATAACAGAGGTTGGGATTGCCATAAAAATAATGAAAGTTGGTGCAAAGGCGCGTAAAAACAGTACCAGAATAGAAAGGGCAAGCAGCCCCCCAACCCAGATATTTTGTTTTACCAGATCAATGGCAGAGGCAATATAATCGGTTTCATCATATACCACGCGTAAATTCAGCCCGCGCGATTTCAGCACATCGCCATTCATCTCATCGATCACCTGGCGCAGATTTTCCATCGTTTCGACAACATTGCTATCCTGTTCGCGAAGGGCATTTAAAATAACCGCATCCTGTCCATTCAGGCGGCGAAAGCTGGAACGTTTTTTTGATACCAGTTTAATTTCGGCAATATCGGATAACAGGACAGGGACAAGCTGGCCACGGGCATTTAAATCATTGCGTATAACGATTTGTCCGGCTGTCCGGGGGGTGAATAAATTGGCTTGCGTCCGCACGGTATAGGTACGTTTGCCGCGCTCTATCGTGCCAACAGACAAGGTCGCAGAGGCTTGTCTTAAGGCTTGCAGGACTTGCGGCAGGCCAAGATTATACCGGATCAGCCCATCCGGGTTAACTTCCACCCGCATTTCCCTGCGTCCCCCGCCATACAGGAAAATTTCTGCAACCCCGCTCACCCTCTCCAGTGGGGCAACAATGCCGTCTTCCAGAAAATTGCCCAGCTGTTCAACATCCACATCGCTTTGTTCTGTGGCGGTAAGGGCAAGACGCGCAATAGGGCTATCATCTGAATTGGAAGTTCGCACAGACGGAGCAGAGGCTTCATCTGGCAAATCGGTTATGCCCGACAGCTCGGATAACAGCATGGTCAGTGCCTTATCCATATCTGTGCCCACACTATAGGTCAGGGTCACCCGCGCGCGCCCTGTATCAGATCGGGAATTGATATCTTCTACCCCGCTCAAGCCGGATAATTCTGTTTCCAGCCGCGAGACAATCTCTCTATCCACATCTTCAGGCGATGCCCCTGACCAGTTGATGCGCACTTGCAAGATAGGCTTTTCGATATCCGGGCTCATCTGAATGGGGATGATTTGCGATGAAACCACCCCGAACATGACCGTCAGGATCATTACCGCCATGACAGCGACAGGGCGTTCGATTGCTAATTTAATCAAGCTGTTCATGTCAGTTCTGCTTTTTCCAGCTGCCTGACTTATTGCCCGGCTTTGCCCCTTTATCGGCGCGCGCACCCGGCAGGGCTATTTTGCTGCCATCGCTCAGGATTTCATTACCTTTGGTGATGACCTCCTCGCCGGCATCAACGCCCGATAATATAACCACATAATCGCGAACCGTACCGCCAAGTGTCACAATGCGCTGTTCTGCCAGCCCGTCTTTTGCCACAAAAACCACATAACCGCTATTGACCGGCACCAGGGCATCTTGCGAGATGGCAATCAGATTTTCAGGGGCTTTGGTCGGTATAGACAGGCTAAGCGCGGTATTTTCTGCCCGTGCCAGAGCCGGCAAGGGCTGAACAGGCACAAAGCGGACAGGGCGCGTACTGGTACGGCTATTCTGGGTTGGCAAGATAGCGCGAAGACGCAATTCTATTTGCTCTGTCGTACCAGAGGCGGAACGGGCAGCGGTTTCCAGCCGGGCATAAATAACATCACTTTCAGATAAAAAACCGATATAATCTGCCGGAATATCGGCTTCTACCTCAAAACCACTATCGGTGCGGATGCTGGCAATTTTATCGCCCTCGCGCATATATAGGGCATTGGCATCTGCCAGCTCAAAGATTTGCCCCTGAACCGGGCTTTTAATCATCGAGGCGTTTATATCCTCTTCCAGCTCGGCAAGTTGCACGGCCAGCTGTTTGGCACTTAATCTGGCGGTATTGCGCTGATAAGATAGCTGGGCATGGGTGCGGTGCCGCCCCAAAAGCTGTTCCCTGGCTGCCAGATAGGCAGATTTGGTGGTATCATAGGCTTCCGGCGAGATGGTCTGGCTGCGGCGCAGTTGCTCGGCTCTTTCCAGCTTGGCTGCCAGCAGTTCCAGCTTTTCGGCGGCGACCTCGCGAAGCTGGCCTTCAAATTCGATATCGCTTGCCAGCTGGTCTATACGTGTCTGTGTTTCCTCAATTTGCAGTGCAAGCAGGCGATGTTCGGTTTGCAGGGCACTGCTATCCTGTTCGGCCAGCTTCTGGTCTTTGGCAATCAGATCGCCAATGCGTAAATCAGCCAGCCGAACCGTGCCATTGGCCGGGGCGGTGATTATTTCCATCAGGCCTGTTTTTACCCGTCCCTGTATAGGGGTTTGCGGGGCGATTTTTTGCTGGGTCGCGGTCTGTGTTTCAACTTTGGCCGCGCGTCCAAAAGACTGGGCATGGGCCATATTTACAGAGGCAATGCCAAAGAAAAGAAGGCTGAAAATTATAAAGCATCTGCTGGCAGATAGCTGATGAAGCCGTATCACAGAGATTTTGACCATAAAAATACTTTCCAGAATACCCGCCAGAATACCAGTATGGAATATTACCGATAAACCAACGCAACAGGGCAAAGGGGTAACAGTTCTGTTATAACTTATACGCAGATAAATAAATGCAAGTATTATTTTTAATAATAGAAATTTTATTTTCAGGCGGGAGGCGCTGTACCCTTTTGCCCATCGGCAAAAAACAAAGCCTCCTTCCAAAAAGGAAAGAGGCTTTATTATAAGCATGCCTTCACATGGCGCAGAGTGCCTTATAGGGAGGGAGGAACCCTCTGCGCTTTGTTCTGCCTAGGCAGCGTCATTCTTGTTTGACCAGTCGCGCACATAATCTGCGATTTCGCCGCGTGTCAGGCCGATATCTGCCAATGTCCGGTCATCCAGACGGTTCAGGGCGCTTACGCCACCTGAAATTTCGATCCACTTGCGAAAGCGGCCGAAGATGGTTGGGGTGTTGTCGTTTATAGCTTTCTTTGCTTTAGCCATAGCTGAGTTCCTTTATCATAAGAATGTTTGAATGTTGAGGTCTTTATCCAACAGGACAATACATTCCACCCATACCGCGCTTCTCTTGTTTTTCTTGTTATTTGAGCGCTTGTTATATGTGTCATATATGCTGACCTAAATGAAATGTAAAGTGTTATTTTTCAATATTTTATAATTTTTTTTAAATGGTAATTTTCTAACGCTTCTGCTGTTTTGGCACAGGCTTTTTTTCAAAAAATTACCGAAAATTGTAATAAAATGATCACGGGCAATTTGCGGCGTGTATTTTTTCTTGCCGGACAGTTTTATTTATCGATTTTCCTTTTTTTTTAAACGTCTTCGGCCCTAGAATAAGGCAGCCCTAGAATTAAGGCAGCCCTATAATAAGGCAGCCCTGAATTGCGATAGGAACCGTTTTTTGCCTATGTCCAAACCTGCCTACACCAGCTACCCGTTTATTTGCCGTTCCTGTCTGGCATCGGGCTATATCGGGGCAGAGGCGCGGCCAGAGGTCTGTCTGGAATGCGGGGGCGGGCCATTGGTGGTGCATGATGAGCTGTTTAGCCTGTCGATGGCGCATATAGATTGCGATGCTTTTTACTGTTCGGTTGAAAAGCGGGATAATCCTGAATTGGTGGACAAGCCGGTCATTGTGGGCGGGGGCGATCGCGGGGTGGTGGCGGCGGCCTGTTATATTGCACGGCGCTATGGTATTCGCTCTGCTATGCCCAGCTGGCAGGCAAAGCGTGCCTGTCCTTCCCTGGTGGTGATCAAGCCCAGAATGGCACATTACCAGAAAATAGGCCGCCAGATTCGCCAGATGATGCAAAGTCTGACTCCATTGGTTCAGCCACTTTCCATTGATGAGGCTTTTCTGGATTTATCCGGTACACAAAAGCTGCATAATGCCTCGCCCGGGTTATCTCTTGCCCGCCTGGCGACCCGGATTAAACAGGAAATAGGGCTGACCGTATCAATTGGGCTGGCAGCGAATAAATCAATGGCAAAAATTGCCTCTGATCAGGATAAGCCGGATGGCTATTATGTTATCGGGGCAGCCGAAGCGCGGTCATGGCTTGCCTCGCGTCCAGCCAGCCTGTTATTCGGGTTGGGAAAATCGCAAATGGCCAAATTACAGGCCGCCGGCATTCAAACCTGCGGCGATATTGCCAGCTTGCCAGAAGGGCGGAGGCGGGCTTTGCTGGGATCGGATGCCGGCCGGCTGGTAAATCTGGCCTGCGGTATCGACCCGCGCCCTGTTGTGCCGCATAGCCGGGCAAAATCCATTTCCTCTGAAACCACCTTTAATGAAAATTTGTCTGATTATGCCGCTCTGGCAGCCCTGGCCGAAACCTTGTCGGCAAAGGTATCGCGCCAGCTAAAAAGCCAAAATCGCGCCGCGATACGGGTTGTGCTGAAACTGAAATTTGCCAATCACCGGCTGATTACCCGATCGCGCAGCCTGTCTGCCCCTACCCAGATGCAACATGATATTTTTGCCGCTATAACAGAAATGCTGAAGCTGGAAACAGGAAAGGGGCAATCCTATCGGTTGCTGGGGGTGGGGGCGGATTTGGACGTGCTGGATGCGCCTGAAACAAATATTGCCCCGGTCAGCCTGCTGGATTTGGTGGATGAAAAAAGACAGAAAAAGAACAAGCTGGAAGCCGCCATTGACCAGTTGCAGGAAAAGCTGGGAGAAGGCGTTTTAAAAACAGGCCGGCAATTTAAACCGCAGGATAAACCATAATTGGCGGCATCTATTTTGCCCCGCCTAACAGGATATATTTTCATGGCAGACCCTTTGGATAGCACAACACACCTTTTCTTTTATGGCACTTTGCGGGCAGCAGAAATCCGTAAAAAAGTGCTGGGATATGATGTGCCGGAACCGCGGCTATTACCTGCGAGGTTGCAAGGTTTTGAGGTGCGCCGCGTTTCAGGGACTTTTTATCCGATGATAGTTGCCAGCACATCTGATGATATTGTCGAGGGACTGGTCATGACAGACATTGACAGTGGCGATTTGGACAGGCTTGATAGCTTTGAAGGGGAGGATTATCAGCGCATTCATGTTCTGGCAGATGTGGCAGGCCAGCCCTGTCATGTACAGATTTATCAGGCTTCTTCGCATCTTGTCGCGGCGGAGAGATGGGATTTCTGGCACTGGTATGAACATGAGCTGGAACAATTTTTGTCCAGTGATTTTGATCCCGGCGGGGTGCGCAAGCCCTGATTTATCGCGCGGCGGGCTATTTATCTGTTGTATGCTCTGTCTGATACAGAAATTCGGTTTTTTTAAAGAATGTAACGTAAGGGTGCAAAATTTCTATGGATGGATTTATATCAGCGGCTCTTTCTGCCTTATCTATTCAAACAGATAATATGGCTATTTTCTGGCTTGTTGCCGGCTTGTCGGTTTTTTCTGTAGCGGTCTCGAAATCAGGTTTTGGCGGGGCGATGGGGGCATTGGCTGCCCCGTTAATGCTGACCGTCCTGCCTGCTAAAACAGCCCTTGCCGTGCTATTGCCCCTATTTCTGGCAACCGATTTCTGGACGGTTTATATTTGGCGCGGCTATAGCGTGAAGAAATTGCTGGGCTGGATGGTGGTGATGGGGATAATCGGCCAGATTTTGGGCTGGATGGTGATTAGCTATATTGATGACCAAACCCTGAAAGCCTTTATTGGCGGGCTGGCGCTGTTTATGGGGGTACGATACTGGTACCGGGTCTATAGGCCGGCAATTGGCAAAGCGGCTGCCCATGTTAAAAAAGCCATGCGCAACCGGTTTCGCGAACGGGCAGCGATTTGGTGTACCCTGTCCGGTTTTTCCAGCTTTATTTCCCTGACAGGCGGTATTCCGGTACAGGTCTATATGCTGCCAATGGCCATGCATCGCTTTTTCTTTGTTGGCACGCTGGCCTGGTATTTTCTGCTGATCAATTTGGCAAAACTGCCCTTTTTCCTGGATTTGGAATTATTTACCACTGGCAGTCTGGTGACCAGTGCCTTGCTGTTGCCGATTATTCCTGTGGGGGTGATTTTTGGTAAATGGCTGGTGCGGCGTATAAATGACCGGATTTTTTATCATATTGCCCATTTTTTTCTGATCATACTGGGTCTCAGGCTGGTATATACTTCCCTGTAATTTTACAAATAGGCAGAGGAGGGATATCAGATGAAACGTTGGCGACATTTACTGATTGCAATTGCGGCTGTGCCCGCCATCGCCCTTTATGCGGTTATATGTATGTTTCTGGCAGATTATATGACCGGCCTGCACTGGCTATTGGATAGTCTTTTTTATCTTATCGCCGGCCTTGCATGGCTCTATCCGGCAGGCTTTGTTGTCAGCTGGCTTGCCCGGCATGAAGCCTGAAATATTCTGCCTCTGTCCAGCCTGTAAAAAAGCGATATTTTTTGCCCTCTTGCCGGTTGATCTTTGGAACAGTTTCTGTCGATATTTAAATGAATAACGTTTTTGTCCGGCTTAGGATAAGCCTAGATAAGCCAAAATAAGATCTGGGATAAGCTCTGGGATAAGCCAAGCGGCCATAAAGGCGTGTAAGTAATTAAAAGGTGATGGATGGGAAAGCGCGCGTGAAACGCTATTCTGCTTTACAGATATTGAAACAGGGTCTGTCAGGTCATTCGGGCTGGCAGCCTGCCTGGCGCGATGCTTCGCCCAAGCCAGCCTATGATGTCATTATTATAGGCGGGGGCGGACATGGGCTGGCGAGCGCTTATTATCTGGCCAGTATTCATGGCATCACCAATGTGGCTGTTCTGGAAAAGGGCTGGATAGGCGGCGGTAATTCCGGGCGCAATACCACCATTGTTCGCTCTAATTATTCTATGGAGGGCAATACCGCCTTTTATGAACATTCCCTGAAATTATGGGAAGGGCTATCGCAAGAGCTGAATTATAATGTGATGTTCAGCCAGCGCGGCCATTTGAATTTATTTTTCACCCCCGCCCAGCGTGATGCCCTGGCACGTCGCTATAATACCATGCGCCTTAATGGCATTGATGGCGAGTTTCTGAGCCGTGAGCAGGTCGAAAAAATGGTACCGCATCTCAATTTTTCAGAAGAGGCGCGTTTTCCCATCATGGGCGGCTTTTTTCAGCCCCGCGCCGGTACCGCCCGGCATGATGCGGTAAATTGGGGCTATGCCAGAGCGGCTTCTGCTTTGGGTGTGGACATTATCCAGAATTGCGAGGTTACCGGCTTTATCCATCAGGCAGGACAGATTGTCGGGGTGGAAACCAGTCGCGGCGAAATACGGGCAGAAAAAACCGGGTTGGCGGTGGCCGGTTCAACCTCGCTTCTGGCCAAAATGGCCGGGCTGGGAAAATTGCCCATTGAAAGCCATAAATTACAAGCTTTTGTATCCGAGCCGATCAAGCCGTTTTTAGATACTGTTGTGGTATATTCTGCCTATCACGGCCATTTTTATATCAGCCAGTCAGATAAGGGCGGAATGGTATTTGGCGGGGATTTGGACGGGCATAATTCCTATGCCCAGCGCGGCAATCTGCCAATTTATAATAATGTGGCAGGATGTGCGATGAATGTGATGCCATCTCTGGGGCGGGTAAAGGTTCTGCGGCAATGGGCCGGTATTATGGATATGTCTATGGATGGCTCGCCCTTTATTACTAAAACAGATATCGGCGGGCTGTATCTGAATGCTGGCTGGTGTTATGGCGGTTTTAAGGCTATTCCCGGCTCTGGCTGGTGTTTTGCCCATACTATTGCCCATGACAGCCCGCATGAAATTAACAGCCTGTTGACATTGGACAGGTTTAAAATTGGCCGACAAATCGATGAAAGCGGGCATGGCCCATTTCCCAAATCCCATTGATGCCCAAATTCCATAAAGAAAGCATTTTCCGTTCCATGAGCATTTCATCCCCAACAATTTTGTTACAGACAATTTCAGACAAGGCCGCCCCATGCTAAGAATTGATTGTCCATTTTGCGGGCCGCGCAATCATGATGAGTTTACCTATCTCGAAGATGGGAGCGTGAAGATGCCAGCCCTTGCCAATAGCAATAAAAATGCCTGGTATGAGGCAGTGTTTTTACGCGAAAATCCGCGCGGGGCGCATATTGAAGACTGGCATCACACCCAAGGCTGCCGCATGGTTCTTCGGGTAAAGCGCGATACGCTTACCCATAAAATTACCTCTGTTGTGCCTGCCCATCCGGAATATAAAAAAATGCTGGCATCCAGGGATAAGCCTGTCCGCCCATCGGGCAAAAAATCGGCAGGGGCGAGGGCGAAATAATGGGCGGGTATCGGCTTAAAAACGGCGGGCTGATTAACCGCGATAAACCGGTCTCTTTCAGCTTTAACGGGCGCAAATTGAACGGGTTTGAGGGCGATAGCATCGCCGCTGCCCTGTTAGCCAATAATGTCCAGCAGGTTGGCAGAAGTTTTAAATATCATCGCTTGCGCGGGGTGATGTCTGCCGGGCCAGAAGAGGGCGGCGCGCTATTTAATGTAAATGACGGGGCAAAACGTATCGCCAATGTAAAAGGCACGATGGCAGAATTGCGCCCGCAGATGCAGGTTTATGCCCAAAATGCCTATCCTGGCATCCGCTTTGATATTGGGGCGATAAACAGCCTGTTCGCTCCTTTTTTGAGCGCCGGTTTTTATTATAAAACCTTTATGGGGCCGATGCGCAGCACCTCTTTCTGGATGTTTTGCGAGCGTTTTATCCGCAAAGCTGCCGGCCTTGGTACCGCCTCGCGCGAGCCTGATCCCGATAGCTATGATATCGCTTACGGCTTTTGCGATGTGCTGGTGGTGGGCGCAGGGCCATCTGGCCTGCACGCTGCAGCAGAATTGGCAGAGCAGGGGCGCAAGGTCATTCTGGTCGAACAGGATTTTGAGGCAGGGGGCAGTTATCTATCCAGCGGCAGGCCAGAGGATTTAGCCTTGCGCGATCAGCTGATCCGGCGGCTAAAGACAGCCGGGGGGCAATTAATGCTCCGCTCTACCGCCTTTGGCCTTTATGACGGGCTGGTCACAGGGGTAATAGAACGTCTAACAGACCATATCACAGACCCTGACCCGCATTGTCCGCGCGAGATTACCCATATTTTGCACCCCCGGCATGTGGTTCTGGCCACAGGGGCAAGCGAGCGTGGCCTGGCGTTTGGGAATAATGACAGACCTGGCGTGATGCTGGCCGGGGCTTTGCGCAGCTATGCCTGTCGCTATGGGGTGATGGCGGGAGGCTCTGCGGTGCTGGCGACCTGTCATGATGGCACGTATGAGGATGCGATTATGCTGGCCGGGCTGGGCATGGAAATCACCCTCATCGATGCCAGAAACCGCAAAAGCAGGCAATATCAGGCGGCCAGTGCAGCGGGCATCACTGTTCTAAACGGCAAGGTGCCGGTGAATGTTGCTGGCAGCAGCGCGGTTGCCGGCATTGAAGTTGCCGATATAGATGAAAAGGGCGTGGTGGATAAGGTGACTACCCTTATAGGCTGTGAGGTAGTCGGCATTTCCGGCGGCTATTCGCCTGTTATCCATTTGCCCTCTCATCGCGGGATAAAGCCGCGCTGGGAGGCCTCTATCCAGGCCTTTGTAACTGGCCAGACATCGGAAAATATTCATGTTATCGGTGCAGCAGATGGCGTGTTTGAGGCTTCTGCCTGTATCGACCATGCCCGGCAATTATGTGCCAAAATGATGGGCAAAAAACCAAAAAAACAGATACGTCGCGGTATTCCGGGCGGCCAGCGTCCCCTATTTGAGATACAGATAGAGGGGCGCAAATTGAAATCCTTTATCGACCCCCAACATGATGTGACCAGCGAGGATATCCGCCAGGCGCACCGCGAAGGCTTTGTATCTGTTGAGCATATGAAACGCTATACCACGCTTGGCATGGCCACCGACCAGGGGCGTGTCGGCAATATTTTAGGCCTGGCAGTGATGGCACAGGCGCAAGGGCTGGCGGTTGGCAGCAGCGGCGTTACAACCTTTAGACCGCCCTTTACCCCTGTATCTATTGGCGCGCTGGCGGCACGTGAACGCGGGGCAGACTGGCGGCCTGTCCGGCGCACGCCCATGCATTATGAACATTTGGCCGCCGGGGCGGTGATGACCGATGCCGGGGCATGGAAACGCGCCTGGTATTATCCAAAACAGGGCGAGACAATCGATGATGCCTATATAAGAGAGGCGGCAACCACGCGCCAGAATGTGGCGATGGTCGATGTCTCTACATTAGGGAAAATCGCGGTGCAGGGCCCGGATGCAACCGAATTTTTAAACCGCATTTATGTAAATCCCTTTGCCAAGCTGGCTATCGGCAAGGCCAGATACGGGATCATGCTGCGCGATGACGGGATGGTACTGGATGATGGCACAACCTGGCGGCTGGCCGAAGATGATTATTTTATGACCACCACCACAGCGCAAGCTGCCCCGGTCATGCAGTTTTTAGAAGAATTGCTGCAACGCCGCTGGACAGATTTAAAGGTACATATCAGCTCTGTCACCGATCAATGGGCAGGTATGGCTGTTGCTGGGCCCTATGCGCGCGAGGTATTGTCCGCTCAATTCCCGTCTGAAGGCTGGTCAGATGCGGCCTTTCCCTTTATGGGCGTGCGCGAGATTACCTTTGCCCAGGAGGGGCGCGATATAATCTGCCGGGTCGCGCGGATTTCCTTTTCAGGCGAGCGCGCGTTTGAGATTTATGTATCCGCCGATAAAGGGGCTGCGCTCTGGTCGTCTCTGGCCTCGCATATCAAAGAGGGGGGGGGCTGTTTATATGGCATGGAAGCGCTGGGGGCGTTGCGGATCGAAAAAGGCCATGTCACCGCAGCAGAGCTGGATGGGCGGGTCACCCTGGAAGATGCCGGATTTGGCAAGATGGCTTCTAAAACAAAACCCTTTATCGGCTCGGTATTGCGCCAGCGCCCGCATTTGATTTTTGAAAACAGGCCGCAATTGGTCGGGATTTTTCCCAAAGACAGAACCGGGCGTTTTTCTGCCGGGGCGATTTTATGCCATCCAGATCAAGTGTCCGGCTTTGGGGAAGGCTGGGTTACCGCGGTTACCCATTCTCCGGCACTTGGCCACTGGATAGGGCTGGGCTTTATTTCCGGCGGGGCAGAGGCCTGGCAAAACAAAACAGTTATGGTAGCTGATCCGGTACGCGATAATTTTGTTGAGGCAGAGATTGTCAGCCCGCATATGTTTGACCCGCAAGGAGGGCGCCAGCATGGGTGATAACTTGAAAACACCGGCGCTGTTTGGCGCGCATCTGCCAATTGGCCGGCATGGCAAATCAGGCAGCAGGGCAGGGGTAAAAATCACCGAATTGCAGAATATGTGCCTGTTACAGCTGGCTTTTTTCCCGGATCAGGAAATAGCGGTAAAAACTATGCTAAAGCGGCAATTTGGCTTGCCAGCCTTGCCGGATATTTCTGGCTCTAGCCAGGCAGACGGGCTGTTATGTCTGCGCGCCGAGATAGGAAAAATTTGGCTGGTTTCTGCCCGGCCATTGGGAGCAAATCTGCCTGCCAGTATGAAAAAATATTATCCGCTTGATTTATCGGCCTCAAAAATCTGCCTGCATCTGTCCGGGGCGCAAGCCGGCCAGCTGATCAACCGCCAGGCAGCCATAGATTTATCCTGTGCAGATGGGCGATTTATGGCAACAGGTATGCATCATGTCGGGGTACATATCCTGAAAATGGAGGCAGAAAGCTATCTTTTATTCCTGCCCTCCAGCTTTGCTGAATCGCTGGCTCATGGGCTGTTTGACATTGCCTGCCAGTTCGGGGTGCAGGTTGCCAGACCCATAACATGGCCAGAAAATAGTCTGAAAATAGCTGGATAATGAAAGCGAAGGGCTGATGCTGTTTTCTGTATTTTCCGGCCGTAAAACACCCGCCCCGAAAACCAAAGCCAGCCGCGGAAGTGAAAAACCGGCAAAAACCGAAGAGCGGCCGCTACAAGCGGTCCTTACTCAGGGCTATGAATTGATGGAAATGCACGGGTTGTCCG
This sequence comes from Alphaproteobacteria bacterium, assembly GCA_030835985.1. GTDB lineage: Bacteria > Pseudomonadota > Alphaproteobacteria > Puniceispirillales > Puniceispirillaceae > JADHLI01. Next base: position 7,355 of record JAURQT010000053.1, on the reverse strand, counting down.
GCTGGCAAATCCGCTTTGATCATGCCCGCAGACGCGCGGGTTTATGTGATTATAACCGCAAGGTGATATCGCTCTCGCGCCATTATGCTCGCAATGCCGAAGCCAGCCATATCAAGGATACGATATTGCATGAGATCGCTCATGCGCTGGTCGGCCCCGGGCATGGCCATGATGTTGTCTGGCGGCGAAAAGCACGAGAGATTGGCTGTAGTGCGGCCAGATGCCATACGCTGAGCTTTTCCAAAGCCAGATGGATGATGCGTTGCCCAAAGGGGTGTTTTGCCAGTGAGCGTCATCGCCGAAGTGCCGGGCTGGTCTGTGCAAAATGCAAAACGCCTGTGGAATTTCTGCCTTATCACGAGGCATTAGCTCTGGGAAATGTGCCAGACAAGGAACCTGTTGATGAATAGGGCTGCGTTATTTTCATTTGCCGCTCGCCAGGCGATCTTTGATGCTGCCATTGACCGATTAGCCCATCACCCCTTTGCCCATCCGGAATTTTTTACAGATGCCGAAATTACCACCTTGCACGCGGCCGCCCTTGCACTGCCTTTCCGTGCGGCACGGGCAGTGGTTGGCAAGAATGTTCATCAGGATTTTGATATTTGTTTTCCTGCACCGATTAAGGGTGTTTTTGCAACGCTGGCAAAGGGGCTGGAAGGGCTGGTCGCCGATCTGGCAGTCCGCCAGCCAGCCCTGTTTGAGATGCCCTTTACCCTCAATGATTTTGCGGTACAACGCTATCGCGAAAATTCTGCTGGTATTGGTATCCATAAAGACGCGCTGAGTTACAGAAACCTTGTCTTTATCATCACCCTTGAAGGGGCATCACAATTATATTGCTGTTCTGACAGGCAGGGGAGTGATAAGAGGGTTATCAATGACCGCCCTGGCCGTCTGGTGATATTGCCTGCCCCCGGCCTTGCCCATCTTTCGGATCCGAAAAACCGGCCCTTGCACGCGGTGGACAATATTACAGATGGCCGCCTGTCCATCGGCTTTCGATGCCAGAGAGAACAATCCTGAAGATTTATTCATAGCCCAAATGGGCTATCCTTGTGACAGGGCTTGCACGCCGCCTTAAACACTGTCACAGTAAATGGTGATTAGATGGCAGTGGGACAGGCCATCTTCTTTCGGCCAGCTTTCGGCCCACAGGTCTATAGCCAGTGCTGTTAAGAATATGTTGTATGACCTTGTCATCTGACAAATATTGATGTCAGACAGAGGAGCGATACAAGATGATCATTAATGTTTCCGGACAAAATATGGATACAGGTGCAGCGTTTCAGGAGCATAGCCGAGAGCTGATAGAGCATATTGTCGAAAAATATTTCACGCCCGCTGTCAGTGCAAATATTACTCTGGAAAAGACCGATGGCGGCTTTCATGTCCGCATCCGAATGAATTTAACCCGCCGCATAGAGCTGGAGGCAAGCGGTTTTGCAAGAGATGCCCATGCCGCGCTGGAAGATGCAGGCCAGCATGCCGAAAAACGCCTCAGACGCCATAAAAGACGGCTGAAAAATCACCGCCAGCAGGCTGAAACAACCGACGAGATTATCGCCGCGCCCATGTCGGTTTATGCCACCATCGCCCATCAGGATAATATGCGTAGCGATGAAGAGCTGGATACACAGGATAATGATGCATCAGATGAGGGGACAGAAGAAAGCCTGCCTATCATTGCAGAGCTGTCCTATGAGGTGGAAAGCCTGAGTGTCGAGCAGGCGGTGATGCGTCTGGAATTAAGCGGCGATAGCTGTCTGTTGTTCCGTAATTCCGGGCATATGGGGCTGAATATGGTGCATTTGCGCAAAGATGGCACCATTGGCTGGGTTGACCCGCGCGGCACGCGCGAGCTGCAAGAGGCGGCCAGCGCCTAGAGGCGATAAAACCCTGTCTTTAACCTGCCGCTGACAGGTTGATAGCTTCAACCTGCCATTGCCCGCCAGCATGATTTGCATATTGATGGGGCAGAAAATGAAAGATGGTTTGGCTGTAATTGGCGATTTGTATCGATAATGCCGTGTCCAGAGGCAGACCCATGCAATAGGCAATCACCGCTCTTATCGTGTGGGCATGGGCAAAAAAGATATGCGGGCGGCTGTCTTCTGCCTGCGATATTCGGGCAGAAAAATCTGTCATAAAAGCAGATATACGCTGATATTGCTGGGCAAAGCTCTCGCCATTCGGGGGGATCAAATCGGCTGTCTGGAAGGAAAAATTATGACGGGGCGCGTTTTCTAACTCTGTCCAGACATCGTCCAGTTTTGCCCCTGCCCAATCGCCCAAATCCTGTTCGATAATGGCAGGGGTCAGGGTCTTTTGCACCGCAACCGGCCGCCCCAACCCGCGCATGGCTTCTTCAATTTGTGCAGCTGTCTGCTGGCAACGTTTCAGCGGGCTTATTTGCCAATGGGCATTTTCAGGCAGGCTTTTTGCCAGAGCGATAGCACTGGCCGCATTTGGTACAATATCGGGGTCATGGGCGGGGACATGGCCTTCTGGCCGCCAGGAAGGGGCATGGCGTATCCAGATACATTTGGTTAAACGCTTTTTCATTATTCTCACTCTCTTTTTTCCTACATGAAATGGCATAAAATCCGGCCACTACAAGCAATAGATAGATAAAAAGCCGGAAAAATTTGATAATCTGTAAAAAAGGGGATAGCCGCATTTTCTGATCTGGCAAACGTCACATTTTCCGGCATTTTTTACTATTGACCACAGGGGTTTATCAAGGACAGGCAAAAAGTGGCGGTGAGGGGCAAGTAGGTGTCCTGTATAAGATATTCAGACAGGCCAGTCCCCATAGCCTTTTAGGAGAGCAAGGGATGGTCTTTCCTGTTGCAACGGGGGATATATGGCAAGACGTGGCGCGCGCAAGGCAGGCTTACAAACAGATGGGCCACGCAAATTGCTGGATGGGCAATTGGCCTGGCGGAATCCGCGCTATTTCGATAAAGCCACTGAACCGCTTTCGGCCGATCAAATCGAAGCGATACATGAAGCCAGCCTGGATGTTCTGGAACAAATCGGTATTCGTTTTTTAAATGAAACCGCCCTTGATTATCTTCAAAAAGCGGGCTGTGATATCGACCGCTCGGACATGAATGTAAAAATTGACAGGCATTGGGTGATGGAAATGATAGCCCATGCCCCGTCCAGCTTTACGGTGACGCCGCGCAATCCGGACAGGCAAATCATTATCGGGGACGGCTATTTCCATTTCGGGCAAGTATCCTCGCCGCCCAATATTCTGGATAGTGAAACCGGCAGGCGTATGGGCACAAGAGCAGATTTTTGCAATTTTCTGCATCTATCTCAGGCCTTTAATTGTATCCATGCCATTGCTGGCTATCCGGTTGAGCCGATGGATATTCATGCCTCTGTGCGCCATCTCTATGCCACGCTGGATATGCTGGTTTATAGCGACAAGGTTATTCATGGCTATTCACTGGGCAAGGAGCGTATCGAGGATGTGATGGAGATGACGCGCATTGCCGCTGGCCTCAGCCACGCAGAATTTGATGCCCGCCCGCATATGTTCACCAATATCAATTCTTCCTCGCCCCTGAAACATGATTATCCGATGCTGGATGGGGCAATGCGGCTGGCAAAGCGCAATCAGCCTGTGGTCATCACCCCTTTTACCATGTCCGGGGCGATGGCCCCTGTAACCATTGTCGGCGCGGTGGTTCAGCAAAATGCCGAAGCGCTGGCGGCAATCGCCCTGCTGCAATTTATCAATAAGGGCACACCTGTGGTTTATGGCGCATTTACCAGTAATGTGGATATGAAATCGGGCGCCCCTGCCTTTGGCACGCCGGAATATATCCGCGCGATGCAAATATCCGGACAAATGGCACGGTTTTATGATGTGCCGCTCCGCACCTCTAATGCCAATGCCGCCAATGTGCCGGATGGCCAGTCTGTCTGGGAATCTGCCTTTTCCCTGCAAGGCGCACTTTCCGGTCATTCCAATTTAATCTATCATGCTGCTGGATGGCTGGAAGGCGGGCTATCGGCCAGCCCGGAAAAATTTGTGATGGATTGCGAGATGTTACAACAGGTTATTTATACCCAGCAACCTCTGGAGTTTAGCCCGGATGCCCTGGCGGTGGAAGCGATAAAAGAGGTAGGCCCGGATGGTCATTTCTTTGGATGTAATCATACACAAAATAGATATAAAACAGCCTATTATAGTCCATTTCTTTCAGATTGGTCGAACTATGAAAGCTGGCAGGAAGCCGGCGAGGTCTGGACGCATGAGCGCGCCTTTACCGCCTATAAGCGCATTTTGGAAGAACATCAACCGCCCGCCATTGACCCGGCGATTAAAGAAGAATTAGAGGCCTTTGTTGCCCGCCGTGTTGAAGAGGGCGGCGCGCCAACCGATTTTTAACCCCCTATTATCCCCCTATTATTAATTAAAAAAAGAGGAAAATCATTATGCAGGATCAGGCCAGAGTTGTTGTTATCGGGGGCGGCGTCGTCGGCGCGTCTGTTTTATATCATCTGACCAAACATGGCTGGACAGATGTGATGTTGCTGGAACGTTCTGATCTTACCTCAGGCTCTACCTGGCACGCGGCAGGCGGGATGCATACTATCAATGGCGATCCCAATGTTGCCAAGCTGCAACAATATACCATCAGCCTGTATCAGGAAATCGAAGAGCTTTCGGGGCAGGATATTGGCCTGCATATGACCGGCGGGGTGATGCTGGCCGCCACACAGGAACGCTTTGACTGGCTAAAGGGGGTCTATGCAAAGGGGAAATATCTGGGCATGGACGAGCTGGAGATTATCACCCCTGAACGGGCGGCTGAATTAATGCCGCTTTTAGACCCGTCGCAATTTGTGGGCGCGCTTTACGACCCCATAGAAGGGCATTGCGATCCCTATGGCGTGACCCATGCCTATGCCAGGGCCGCGCGTAAAAATGGCGCAACTGTGGAAACCCAGACAAAGGTAGAGAGCCTGTCACAAAGCCCGGATGGTACCTGGCATATCACCACCGATAAAGGCGAAATTCGTGCCGAACACGTGGTCAATGCTGGCGGCTTATGGGCGCGTGAAATCGGCCGTATGGTAGGGCTGGAGCTGCCTGTGCTGGCGATGGAGCATATGTATTTGCTGACCGAAGATATGCCCGAAGTAGCCGATTTCAATGAAAAGACAGGCATTGAAATGCTGCATGCGGTCGATTTTGATGGCGAGCTGTATCTGCGCCAGGAGCGGGGCGGAATGTTGATGGGCACTTATGAGAAGGCCTGCCGCCCCTGGTCTGAATATGAAACGCCCTGGTCATTTGGCCATGAATTGCTAGAGCCGGATATTGACCGAATTGCCCCTTCTCTGGAAGTGGGTTTCCGCCATTTTCCAGCGTTTGAAAATGCCGGTATCCGAAAAATCATCAACGGGCCTTTTACCTTTGCCCCGGATGGCAATCCGCTTGTTGGGCCTATCGAAGGCATGACGAATTACTGGTCTGCCTGTGCGGTTATGGCGGGCTTTTCGCAAGGGGGCGGGGTTGGGCTGGCCTTGTCTAACTGGATTGTTAATGGCGATCCGGGCTTTGATGTTTGGGCGATGGATGTCAGCCGATTTGGCGATTATGCCAATTTGGCCTTTACCAATGCACGGGTACGCGAAAATTATTCCCGCCGTTTTTCCATTCGCTATCCAAATGAGGAATTACAGGCTGCCCGTCCACTTTTGACCACGCCTATTTATGATCTGCTCAAGGGCAGGGGCGCGCAATTTGGTGCCAGCTTTGGTCTGGAAGTTCCGTTATGGTATGCCCCCGAAGGGGTAAGCGATACGTTCTCCTGGCGGCGTTCAACCGATTTTGACCATGTCGGGGCAGAAGCAAAAGCGGTGCGCGCTTCTGTCGGGCTGACCGAAATTTCCAATTTTGCCAAATATAGCATCGAAGGGCCGGGGGCAGCGCAGTGGCTGGACAGCTTGCTGGCCTGTAAATTGCCAGCTATTGGCCGGATGACATTAGCGCCTATGCTCAAAGAAGATGGGCGCGTTATTGGCGATTTCTCGCTTGCACGTCTAGAAGAAGACAGCTTTTTTATTGTCGGCTCGGGTATTGCTGAAAGCTATCATATGCGCTGGTTTACCCAGCATTTGCCTGAGGATGGCTCGGTTGACATCCACCCCGAGGGGCTGGGTCTGACCGGCCTTAGCATTGCAGGGCCAAATGCCCGCGCGGTTTTACAAAAATTAACCCGCAAGGATGTCAGCCATAAGGGGTTTGGCTTTATGTCGATTGCGGCAATGGATCTGGGCATGGTACCTGCGCTGGTCGGGCGGGTCAGCTATACAGGCGATCTGGGCTACGAGATTTGGGTGCGCCCGGAATATCAGCGCCGATTATTTGAAGATATTATGGCGGCAGGGGATGAATTTGATATCCGCCTGTTTGGCAGCCGCGCGTTAAATGCCCTGCGTCTGGAAAAGAATTTTGGCAGCTGGGGGCGCGAATTCCGGCCGGTTTATTACCCCCATGAAACCGGTCTGGACAGCTTTTGTGCCTTTGATAAGACAGCCGAGTTTATCGGCAAGGCAGAAGCGGATAAAGCCCGGGCAGAAAATGCAGGCACCTATCGTCTTCGCAGCTTTGTTATAGAGGCCAAAAATGCCGATGTTATTGGTGATGAGCCGCTTTTCCATAAGGGCGAGGTGGCCGGCTTTGTCACGTCAGGCGGCTATGCCCATGCGTCCGGCGTTTCGGTAGCGATGGGGTATGTTAAGGCCGAGCTGGCCGATGAAGAAGAAGGCTGGCATGTCGAGCTATTTGCTGAAATGCTGGAAGCCAGGATGCAAAAACAGCCCCTGTTTGACAATAATGCCAGCCGAATGCGCAGCTAACGGGCTTAATATTTCGGCTGGCTGTCAAGGGCGCGCAAAAACATCTCCCTGTCGCAATTGCCGCCAGAGGCCATCACAACAATCTGGCGGCGCTTTTCTGCATCCCTGCCGGTTTGGGTGTTATTAAAATGGGTCAGAAACGCCTGCGATAGTGCGGCTGCCAGCGCGACCGCGCCGCCTGGCTCTATGGTTAGCTTGAAATAATCCCAGCCAATGCGCATGGCTTGCAAGGCTTCCTCATCTGTAACGCTCAGTCCTGCTCTGGCCAGCTTTTGATTGATAGGGAAGGTTATTCTGCCCGGTGTCGGGGTTACAATCGCATCACAAATAGAGCGGGCTTTCGGGTCATTTTCCTCAAAATGGCCGCTGGCAAGCGAGCGTTCAGTATCATTAAAATCAGCAGGCTCTGCGGTATAGAGATGAATACCGGAAAAGGCATCTGCCAGCGCGGTTGCACTGCCTGCCAT
>JAURQT010000052.1 GCA_030835985.1 Alphaproteobacteria bacterium | reverse complement strand
GGCCATTGGCAAAGATAAGCGGTGTTTTATCGTGATGGTTATGGCCAAGAACCTGGCCGATAATGATAATGTGATCGCCGCCCTCATAGACTTTCCATGTCTGGCATTCCAGACTGGCCACCACCCCATCCAAGATGGGCTGGCCATGTTTGGAAGGCTGCCAGCCAATATCTGTAAACAGATTTTCTGTAGCGGCTGAAAAATGCTGGCATAAATTCAGCTGATCGCCTGCCAGAACATTCACCGCAAAATAGTCGGCTTGCTGAAACACGTCCAAGCGGGCAGAAGTACGGCTCAAACTCCATAAAATCAGGGGCGGGTCAAGCGAGACAGAGCTGAAAGAATTAATGGTCAGCCCGGTTGGCATACCCTTTGTCCGGGTGGTGACAACCGCCACGCCCGTCACAAATCGGCCAAGCGTATGACGCAGATTTCTGCTTTCATCCTCGTGCATAACACTATCCATAACAGATAAATTAATCCTGTGCTCTATTTGTAAATTATTTAACAGCTTGTCTGATAATGTCTTTTACGCATTAACGGGCTGGCCAGACCAATGGCGGGGCATCCAGCAGGCTTTGGGTAGCGCTGCGCATGGCAAAGGCCTTGCTTGTCTTGTCTATCTCTACATCGCCAAAGGTGATTATCTGATCCGGCGCGATATCTGTTTTCAGCTTTGCATGATTGGCAAGACCCAGGGGCAAATATCCCTCTTGCACGCTTGTATGTGCCGGGCGCAAGCCGCCATAAATGGTTGCCCCGCCTTCCCCATCCAGTATTGTGCCAGCGCGCAAATGCGATTTGGCAATGGCGACCACATCGCCATTAAAGACCCGTGCATAGCCGGTTGGCTCACCGCGCAAGGCAATGCTGGCGACCGATATCGCCAATTCCAGCCCGATCATATGCCATTTTTTATGGGCAGCCATATAGCGGCCAGTCTCATCGGTGGTTACACTATATTCTTCAAAACAATTTTTCATATATTCGCTATCGGCCTCAATGGCGACCCACACCCCTTTGCGAATATCATTGGCGATAGGCTGGCCGTCTTTTGTCAGGCAGGATATCACCTCGACCATGCCGCTATCTTCCAAAACGCCGCCTATTTCTCTTGGGCGCATTAAGTGCGGAATATCCTCGATGGCCCCTGGCGGAAAGGCCAGCCCATCTGTCGGCGCTTTTAGCATACAGGCATTGGCAATCGCTGCTGATTCAATGGCCGGTTTAGAGCCATCCAAAAAGGCATTAAACATTTTCGGGTTCAGCTTGCCGCGGACTGCCTGCTCGGCTGTTAATCCCCAATGATCCCAAACCGTATCCGGGGTGGAATGGCGATAATGGGGCATCCATTTGTGCCCCCGGCCAGCGGCCATAACCTGAAAACCGCAAGCCCTGGCCCAATCGGTTAAATCGGCCGCAAGGGCAGGCTGGTCGCCATAGGCCATAGAATAGATCGTGCCAGCTTTTTGGGCGGCGGCGGCCAGCCCTGCCCCGCAAAAGGCATCCGCTTCAACCGTAACATTAATGACGTGTTTTCTGGCCGCAAAGGCCGCGCTGATATGTTCTACCGCTGCCAGCGGATCGCCGGTAACCTCGATAATAATCTCAATCCCGGGGTGGTTTATCGCCCCTTGCCAATCATCGCTGACGCAAATGGTTTTGCCTGCCAGCGCATCATCAATATTATTGGCTGAAAAGGCTTCATCCGGCCAGCCTGCCAGCTGCAGGTTTTTTTTGGCATTTTCCGGATAGAGATCAACCAGACAGACCAGATGGATAGCAGGCAGTTTGCGCAGCTGGGCTAAAAACATGGTGGCAAATTTGCCTGCCCCTATCATCGCAACAGGGATAGTTTTGCCAGCCCGGTGATATGCCTCAAGGCGGGTAAATAAATTCATAAACCAAACTCCCCCAAAAAAACTCTGCTCAAAATGCCTCTATTGGAAGCAGGATGTCAATCACTAACAAATTGCGATATCTGCCCTGTTTTTTATTGAAGTGGTCATTTTTTTCGTTTGTTATGAAAACAGGCATTTTTTCACATCAGTAAAAAGAGGGAGCACGTAAATGACAAAAGTTGGCATTGTGGGCATCGGCGATATGGGCAGCGGTATTGCAAAAAACCTGATGGCTAACGGCTTTGAGGTTTGCGGGCTGGATTTGGATAAAAAGCGTATGCAAGCCTTTACAGAGGCAGGCGGTATGCCAGCCAAATCACTGGCAGAGGTCGGCCGGGATGCACAAGCTGTCTTTGTGATGGTGATGACCGGGGCACAGGCAGAGGCGGTCATTCTGGGGGAGGGTGGGCTGGCAGCGCATATGCCGCAAGGGGCATCTATTATCCTGACCGCCACCATTAAACCGGCCGAGGCAGAACAAATTGCCGATAAACTGGCCAGCGCATCTGTCCATTTGATCGACAGCCCGGTAAGCGGCGGCTTTCCCGGGGCGCAATCCGGCAACCTGACGATGATGGCAGCCGGTTCAGATGACGCCCTAACCTCTTGCCGTGAAATTATGGAGGCGGTCTCTGCCACTATTCATATTGTCGGGGATGCCGCCCCGAAAGGGCAGATGGTCAAGGCCTGTTTGCAATCGATTATCGGATCAGTTTTTTCCTCTGTCTTTGAGGCGGCATCGCTGGCGGCCAAAGCGGGTATCAAGGGCGAGACATTATTTAATGTGGTCGCAACTTCCGGGGCGGGATGCGGGGTGGCACGCACAGCCCTTGAAAATATTATCGATCGAAAATTCGAAGGCACAGGTAGCCATATTGCCACCATGCATAAGGATTTAACCATTTGCCTTTCCATGGCAGAACAGCTGGGCGTACCCTTGCATACAGCGTCTACCGCCATGCAGCTTTTTCATGCAGGCAAGTCAAAATATCCGCAAGGTGATAATTGGGTTGTAACACGCGTGCTGGAAGAAATTGTCGGGGCAGAACTGCATCGATAAAGGGGTAACCAGAGGAGAGATCATTATGAAACTGGGTGTAATTTGCGATGGTATCAGCCGGGATTTGGAACATAGCCTGAAAGTCATGGATGAGTTCGGACTGGAATATGCCGAGCTGCAATTTATCTGGGAACATGAAATTGGCGATCATGATGCCAGCCAGATGGCCAAAATCAAAGCGCTACTGGATAAATATAACAAGCCTGTCTCCTGTCTTTCGCGGCATATATTTGCTGGCCTGACCACGGCCAGTCGGCCAGGCGATATCGACCATACGCGCCATATGGATGCGCTGAAACGGGTGATGGAAATGGCTCATGATCTGGCCTCACCTCTGGTGCGGATTATGACCTCGAAAAAAGAACAGATTTTATGGGGGCGAAACGGGGCAGAACAATGGAATGTTGCCAAAGGCGCATGGGACAGCTTGCCGCCCCTGATTGCCCCGGCGGTTGAACTGGCCAGAAAAGAAGGGCTGACACTGGTGGTGGAAACCGGCAATGGAACGATGGTGAATTCCAATTATACAGCGGTTAAATTAATAGACGCGCTGGATGCCAGGGATGTTTTGAAAATATTATGGGATCCGGCCAATAATTGCTGGTGCCATGAACCGGCCTGGCCAGATGGATTTGAAACCGCAAAGGACGGCTATTTAGGGCATATTCATATCAAGGATGTTCAGGTTGACACCCCCAAAGCAACGCTTGAGGTTCGCCCGATGGGCAAGGGTCAATTGGCAGATATGTTCGCCCCGATTGCACAAGGCCTGAAAGAACTTCCCTATGACGGGGTGATTTCATTTGAAAGTGTCTATCATCCGGGTAATGGTAATTTTGAAGAAGGGTTTCGCAGCTCTATTGATGTGTTCAAGGCACATTTTTCTTAAAACCGCGATAAAAACAGGCTGGAAAATAGCCCGATAGGAGCAGGTTAATTTATGAGTACGCTTTTTGATTTGACAGGTAAAACAGCATTAATTACCGGAGCGTGGCGCGGTATCGGGTTCGCACTGGCAGGCGGTCTGGCCGAGGCAGGGGCAAATATTGTTCTCAATGGCCGTGATGGTGATAAAACAGAAAAAGCGGTAAGGGCGCTGACTGAAAAAGGCTATCACGCCCGGGAATTGATTTTCGATGTTACAGATGCCGAAAGCGTTACCGCTGCGATCGATGATTATGAAGCCCGGCATGGCGCTATTGATATTGTGATTAATAATGCCGGTATCCAGCATCGTGCCAGCCTGATGGAATTTGATCCAAAAGCCTTTGATGATGTTCTGGCAACCAACACGCGCGGTATTTTTCATGTCTCGCAAGCTGTTGGGCGGCATATGGCCAAACGCGGACAGGGCAAAATTATCAATATCGCTTCTATTATGACAAAAATGGCACGCCATCATGTCGGGGCGTATGTGACTGCCAAGGCAGCGGTCGGCGGCCTGACCCGTGCGATGACGTCTGAATGGGCAGAGCTTGGCATTAATTGTAATGCGATAGGGCCTGGCTATATTTCAACCGAATTGACCGAAGCGCTATTTGCTGATCAGGCATTCAGCCAGTGGCTATGCGATAATACCCCGGCCAAAAGATGGGGCGAGGTACAGGATCTGATAGGCACCGCCATTTATCTGGCAGCGCCTGCGTCTGATTTTGTGCATGGCCAGATTATCTATGTTGATGGCGGTATGACCACCACAGTGTGATTCCCCCCCCCAAAGGGCGCGCCTTTATAGATGCCTATTTAATTAGATGCTGGCATTCCGGCACAGGGGTCAATACCGTCCCTTTTTCAAAAAACTGTACCAGATTATCGACGGTCAAATCGCCCATCGCCTGTCTGGTTTCCACCGTGGCCGAGCCAATATGCGGGGTCAGCACGACATTGGGCAGATTAAACAAAGCCTCTGGTACCTGCGGCTCTTTTTCAAATACATCCAGGCCGGCATAGCCAAGTGTGCCTTGCTGGATAGCGGTGACCAGGGCCGCCTCATCCACGACCGAGCCTCTGGCAACATTGACCAGGCATCCTTGCGGGCCAAGGGCTTCCAGCACCTCTTTATTGACCAGATGTTTTGTTGCTGCCCCGCCTGGCGTGATGACAATCAGTGCCTGAACATCGCCTGCCATTTCTGTCAGATCGCCATAATAGCGATGCGGGCTATCGCTGCGCTCTGTGCGGGCATGATAGGAAATCCGGCAATTAAAGGCTTCCAGCTTACGCGCGATAGTCTGGCCAATGCGCCCATATCCCAATATGCCAACAGACAGGCCATCAATGGTGCGGGTAAGCGGGGCTTCGCCCTTTTTCACCCAGTCCCCTGACAGGATATACTCATAATTCACAAAAAGCTGGCGATAACAGGCCATCAGCAACATGATAGAGGTGGTGGCTACTTCATCGTTCAATACATTGGGCGTATGGGTAACCAGAATACCGCGCTTTGCGGCCGCGCTAACATCAATGGCATCATAGCCCACCCCGTAACAGGAAATAATTTTCAGATCAGGCAGACCGGTTAAAATCGGCGCAGGCACACCATCATGTCCAGTGGTCGCAATTGCCTGAACCGCTTTTCCCGCCCCGCTGATAAAGCTGTCTATATCGGTTATTTCTTCATGGTGATGACAGATAAAGGCTGTATCAAATGCCGCTGCCATGCGCGGGGTGATTTTTCCAATAATTAGCAGTTCTGGTTTCATCTTTATTTCCGTTTTCATGAGTTAGACAAGGCAGATAAGCTGGGCCTGTTTACCCTGTTTTAAAAGAGTGTCAGGCCTGGAGGTTATTTTGACGAAGCAATTCCAGATAAATCGCGGAATGGTCGGTATCAGCCCCGTCCATTTCATTTGTCAGCACGTCATAACGCTGCTGGATTTGTTCGGTTAGGGGCAGGGTAAGCCCGTGGTGACCGGCCTCTTCCAGCGCATTATTGATATCTTTTAGCTGGAATTTAGTCAGCCCGCCCGGCTCAAAATTACCGGTCGTCATCCGCTCGCCATGCTGTTGCAAAATAACAGAATCGGCAAAACCGCCTTTCAGCGCATCACGGATAGCGGCCGGGTCAGCCCCGCCTTTTTCTGCCAGCAACATTGCTTCGGCCACTACCCCGATGGTCACCGCCACAATGGTCTGGTTTGCCAGTTTTGAAAGCTGGCCTGACCCATCAGGGCCCACACGAACCGGCCTGCCCATTGGCATAAAAACAGGCTCTGCTTTCACAAACACCTCTTCTGTACCGCCGACCATAATGGCCAGGCTGCCGGCTTCTGCGCCCTTGGTGCCGCCCGATACAGGGGCATCCAGATGGCCGCGTCCGGTGGCGCGCATTTCAGTTGCGTGTTCTCTGGCTTCGCTGGCTTTGATAGAGCTCATATCAATCAGGCAAGCCCCTGCTTTCATTTGCTGGCACAAACCATTAGTGAAAAACATATCACGAACGGTTGGCCCGTCACTTAACATGGTGATCACATAATCAGCATCTTTTACCGCCTCTGCCGGTGTCTGGGCAATTTGCGCCCCATCGACGGCCAGGGCTTCTGCCTTGCTGATGGTGCGGTTCCACGCATTTAGACCATAGCCTGCTTTCAGCAGATTGCGTGCCATGTGATTGCCCATCAGGCCAATGCCCAAAAAGGCAATTTTCGGTTGTGCTGTCATAAATCTATCCCTTTTTTTAATGTATCTACGATGCCAGCTTGCAATGATTTAATATGTTGCACGTCCGCCTGAAATATCAAATACACCAGCGGTGGTAAAGCTGTTCTCGCGGCTCAGCAACCATGTCACCATAGAGGCAATTTCCTCTACCAGCAAAAACCGACCCCGCGGAATTTTAGCCAGCATATAGTCAATATGCTCCTGAGTAATCTGATCAAAAATGCGGGTTTTGGCCGCCGCAGGGGTAATACAATTTACCGCAATATCCTGGCCAGCCATCTCCTTGCCCAGCGTTTTTGTCAGACCGATCACCCCGGCCTTTGAAGCAGAATACGCTCCGGCATTTGGATTGCCTTCCTTGCCGGCGATAGAGGCCACATTGACAATCCGGCCATATTTATTGGCCTGCATAAAAGGCAGGATAGCCCGATTGACAAAAAATGTACCATTCAGATTCAGATCAATCACCTGCTCCCATTCCCGGGTGCTATACTCGATGGTTGGAATAGCCGCCCCGGCGATACCGGCTGAATTTAACAGCTGGGTGATAGAGCCAAAATTTTCCGCTGTCCTGGCGGCGGCGGCATTAATCTCATCCGGGTTTGTGATATCCACTTGCAGGCAAAGCGGCGCGCTATCAAAGCTGGCCGCCGCCGCATCAAGTGCGTCTTTATCCACATCCCATAGCGCGATTTTTGCCCCATGGCTGGCCAGGCGCCGGGCACAGGCCAGACCTATCCCCATTGCCCCGCCTGTGATGACAGCAACATCCTTGTGCATATCATAGCTGGCTTGCATATTCTTCCCTCCCGCTTGTGTTTTTTTGCTAATTTCAGTCCTGGCCAATGTGCTGGCGCTGTTTGCCCAGCCCCTCGATCCAGACATCCATTACATCGCCTTCCCTAAGGTAGACCGGATCAGGCTTAATGCCCATCCCCACCCCGGGAGGCGTGCCGGTTGAAATCACATCACCCGGATGCAAGGTCATTAATTGCGAGAGATGCGAGATACATTCTGCCACGCTAAAGATCATGGTAGAGGTGTTGCCGGTTTGCATACGCTTGCCATTGACATCCAGGCTCATATCCAGATTTTGCGGATCGGCAATTTCATCTGCGGTAACCAGCCATGGACCAATGGGCCCGAAAGTGTCGCATGATTTGCCCTTTGTCCACTGGCCGGTCAACTTGGTCTGGAAATGGCGTTCAGACACATCGTTTGATACAAAATAGCCTGCGACATATTCCAGCGCGTCTTCAACAGAAACATATTTACATGCCTTGCCGATAACCACGCCCAATTCCACTTCCCAGTCCGTATGGGTAGAGCCGCGCGGCAGCATCACGGTATCATTTGGCCCGACGATAGCAGAGGTGGCCTTCATAAATAAAATAGGATGTTCTGGAATAGGCGATCCTGTCTCGGCGGCGTGGTCTGAATAATTCAGCCCGATACACATAAATTTACCAATGCCGCCTACACAAGCCCCCAGGCGCACATCCTGGCTGACCACCGGCAGGCTGGCGATATCTATCGCCCGCAAACTATCCAGACTGGCAGCCGACAGCGCCGCACCATTAATATCGTCAATATGTGCGGACAAATCGCGAATGTGGCCTTCTGCATCCAGAATGCCGGGCTTTTCTGCGCCTAATGCGCCAAATCTTACTAACTTCATCTCTTATCTCCTCTTTTTTAAAATTTTATCCCGGTCGCCTGTTGGGCGATGAAAAAAATCCCTTTAATGGTTATCTCGCGGCACCCCCTTGGTACGGGCGATGGATTGATAATTTGGCGCATCTTTCAGCACCATCCCTTCGGAAAATGGCTGAACCATTTCGCGGAAATATTGCTGCCAGGGCGACTGGCTTTCCGGCGATGGATAGCCGCCATTTGCCGCCAATTCAGCCTTGCGCGCTTCCAGCTCTTCGTTACTGATCAGAATATCGGCACGGCATATATTCATATCAATGCGGATGCGGTCACCTGAACGCAGCAGTGCCAGACCGCCGCCATCTGCTGCCTCGGGGGAGGCGTTCAAAATAGAAGGCGAGCCGGATGTCCCGGATTGGCGGCCATCGCCGATGCACGGCAGCTCGTTCACCCCCTGTTTGATAAGATAGGCAGGCGGGCGCATATTCACCACTTCAGCCCCGCCCGGATAGCCCTTTGGCCCTGCCCCGCGCATAACCAGAATGGAATGGGCATCCATCTTCAGGCTTTCATCATCGATTTTCTTGTGGAAATCCTCAGGCCCGTCAAAGACATAGGCTGTCCCTTCAAAGGCGTTGGGATCATCGGGATTGGATAAATAACGGCCGGAAAACTCGGCACTGATCACACTGGTTTTCATAATCGCACTATCAAACAGATTGCCTTTCAGATTGATAAAGCCGGCATCTGTCTTCAAAGGATTATCAATGGTTTTGATCACATCAGTGTTTTTGATAGCAACATCTTTGCAATTATCGCCCATCGAGGCCCCGTTGGCGGTCACCGCATCCGGATAGGGCAATAAATTATGCCGCATTAATTCAGCCACCACAGCCGGTACGCCGCCGGCACGGTGATAATCCTCGCCCAGATATTCGCCTGCCGGCTGCAGATTGACCAGCAGGGGGATCTTGTGGCCAACGGCCTGCCAGTCATCATTGCTCAGACTGACCCCCAAATGACGGGCGACAGCATTTAAATGAATAGGGGCATTGGTTGAACCGCCAATGGCCGAGTTGACCACAATCGCATTTTCAAAGGCTTCACGGGTCATAATGTCCGATGGTTTTAAATCTTCGAAAACCATATCGACAATCCGCGCGCCTGTTTCATAGGAAATCTGGCCGCGCTCGCGGTAAGGGGCAGGTATCGCTGCCGAACCCGGCAGCTGCATCCCCAGCGCTTCGGCAAGCGAATTCATGGTGCTGGCTGTCCCCATTGTATTACAATAGCCGGTCGATGGGGTAGAAGAGGTGACCAAATCCAGAAAGCCATCATCATCAATCTCGCCAGCGGCCATCATCTGGCGAGCTTTCCAGACAATCGTGCCAGAGCCGGTGCGCTGGCCATCATGCCAGCCGTTTAGCATTGGCCCAACAGAAAGTGCAATGGCCGGAATATCCACCGTAGAGGCGGCCATCAGCAAAGCCGGAGTGGTTTTATCACAGCCGATCATCAACACCACCCCGTCAATCGGATAACCATACAAGGTTTCAACAAGGCTGAGATAGGCAAGGTTTCTGTCCAGCATCGCGGTCGGGCGCTTGCCGGTTTCCTGGATAGGATGAACAGGAATTTCCATCGGCACACCGCCGGCAGAAATAATCCCGTCCCGTACCCGCTTGGCCAGCTCCAGATGATGCCGGTTACAGGGCGACAGATCAGAGCCTGTTTGTGCGATACCGATAATCGGCTTGCCAGAGCGCAACTCTTCACGGGTCAAGCCGTAATTCAGATAGCGTTCGGTATATAATGCGGTCATTTCCGCATCATCAGGATTGTTAAACCATAAACGGGAACGAAGCTGTTCCGGGGTCATTTTCTTTTTGGTCATTCTGTTCCACCCTTCATGACTAAATCTTTACTATGCAGCTCTATCATGCACACTCTGTTGGCAAATTTATAGCCTGGCCGTTTCCTGTGCCTATCAAAAATTTTGAGATATTTTGATTTTCTTTTTGATTTCTTCACTATAATGACAGCATCATGTCGAAAAAAACCAGTTAAAAATGATGTGATGTAGAAATGTTTTTAGGAGAAGAAGAATGCGCGTTCTGATTATGGGTGCTGCGGGTATGGTTGGCCAAAAATTGTTAAGCCGGCTGGAAAATGCCGATACCGGTCTGGGGAATATTTCCAGGATATATCTGCATGATATGGTACCAGCCAACACAGCATCCTGGTCTGGCGAGAGCGAGGTTCTGGTCGGCAATATTGCCGAAGCAGCTGAAATGCAAAAGCTGGCAGATCTGAAACCGGATTTGATTTTTCATCTGGCCTCTATTGTTTCTGGCGAAGCAGAGCTGGAATTTGTCAAGGGCTGGCAAGTGAATATGGCTGGCTCCTGGGCGTTTCTGGAAGCCTTGCGCCAGCATCATGAAGATAGCGGTGGCAGCTATGTGCCCAAAATGGTCTTTACCTCTTCTATTGCGGTGTTTGGTGCGCCTTTCCCGGACAAAATTTCAGATGAATTTTTATGTGCCCCGCAAACATCCTATGGCGCCCAGAAAGCCATTATTGAATTGCTGATTTCCGATTATAGCCGCAAGGGCTATATGGACGGGATTTCCATTCGATTGCCGACCATCTGTGTGCGGCCGGGCAAGCCTAATCTGGCCGCCTCTTCGTTTTTCTCCGGCATTATCCGCGAGCCGCTAAACGGGGTTGAAGCGATTTTGCCTGTGAAGGATGATGTACGCCATTGGCATGCTTCGCCGCGCTCTGCTGCAGGCTTCCTTACCCATGCCGCCTCTATGGATCTCTCTGTGCTGGGCAGCCGCAGAGCTTTAAATATGCCGGGTGTTTCCTGTACGGTTGCAGAACAAATCGAAGCCTTGCGCAAGCTGGCTGGCAATGATGTGGTCTCGCTTATCAAGCCGCAGCTGGATGATCATATTGTAAAAATTGTGGCGGGATGGCCGCGCAATTTTGATACACAGCGTTCCGTGCAATTTGGGTTTAAGAGCGAAAGCAGCTTTGAAGAGATCATCAAGATTTATTTAGAAGATGATCTGCCCAAAGCCTCTGCCTAGCGCAGAGCAGCCTGATTTACGCAATAGCGCTCAAGGGTATCCCGGCGTATCTCTATGCCCAGACCCGGGGCATCTGAAAGGGCGATAAGGCTGTTTTTCATTTCGATTGGCGTGGTGGTTAATTCGCGGCGAAAGGGGTGCGAGGACTGGTCATATTCCAGGATAGGCTGGCGGGCAAATATCGAATGATGCGCGGTGGGCAGCGCAGCTATCAGCTGGATAGAAGCGGCTTGTGCAACCGCACTGCCCCAGACATGCGGATTGACCTCTACCCCTTTGGCCTGGGCAAGGGCAGTGATATGACGGGCTGCGGTAAAGCCGCCGCACGAGCCAATATCCGGCTGGGCAATATCAACAGCCCCGGCATCAAACAGCGCATTAAAGCCATAAAGGCTATGTTCATTTTCGCCGCCAGCGATCGCCATTGGCAAACGGCGACGCAATTCGCAATAGCCCTCATAATCTTCCGGGGCGACCGGCTCTTCATACCAGCGCAAATGCATATCGCCCATTGCCTGACCCAAATATAAGGCTTCTGCGCGGCCATAGGCATGGTTGCTATCGACCATCAGGGTTGTTTTGGACGGGTCGATTTTTTTCATAATGGCCTGCATTACCTCGATGTCATCTGCCACCCCAAAGCCCAGCTTTACTTTCATATAGCGAAAGCCATTTTCGTAATGCATGACCGCTTCGTCTGCCAGCCGGCCCGCCTCGCCCTGTCCCTTGATGCGGTAAAACCCGGTGGCATAGCGCTCAATCTCCCGGCGAAATGCCCCGCCCAATAATTGCCAGACAGGCTGTCCATAGGCCTGGCCAGCAATATCCCATAGCGCAATATCTATCCCGCTTATGGCGGCCATCACTGCCCCCTTGCGGCCAAAATCGCGCGAGCGATGATACATCTCAAACCATAATTTTTCAGTATCCAGTGGATTTGCCCCCACCAGCATGGGCGCAAAACAATGCTCTATCGCTGCGGCGGCAATTTGCGGGGTTTCCAGCCCCTGACAAAAGGCTTCCCCCCAGCCGATAAGGCCGGTATCGGTACAGATTTCTATCAGGGTTGCCGAGCGGTTTGCCACCCATCCTTGTGAAAAGGCAAAAGGGGTTTCCAGCGGCGAGGATAATATATGTGTGTTGATGTGCGTGATTTTCATAAATAAGCGGTCTTTTATATTTGCGGGTGGATGATTCTTTTAAAAAATCTATAGTGGCGAAGTTTTTTTATGAAGAAAAGCTTCATCTTTCCGGTTTCAAATTAACGAAAAATAAAGGCTTAACTTTCTATTGTCGGCGTTATTTTTCTGCATCAACAATACCGGATCACGCATTATCATGATGGGTAATCTGGATGATTTGCAATAATCTGCCTAAATTTAGGTATTTTTAGTAAGAAAAGAGCAAAATTCAAGTCCGAAAGGTTAAAATTTTGCTGGACATTAGCATGATTATCTACTTCACTGCTAGTTGTTAGCAAGGGGGGAAGTTTTGCTGAACGCAGTTAATAATCATGCCCTCCTAATCATAGTAAAAAACATAACGGAGGAACGTGATGAAATTCACAAAACTAGCAATGGGTGCTGCAGTAGCCACAGCTATGCTGGCAGGGCCAGTTCTGGCTGGCTCACATGGCGGCGCAACAACGCTTCGGATTCAAACCCATTACGCAGCTGACCACCCAACCGGCATCATTTACCAGCAGTGGGAAAATGATGTGGAAACCATGTCAAACGGCTCGCTGGACATTGAAATGTTCTGGACCTCGTCTGTCGTTGGTTAAGTGGAAACTTTCGATACGGCGCCAAACGTTATTTTGGACTGTGATATGACAGGCGGTGCATACCAGACAGGTAAGAACCCTGCTTTCCAGTTTGTTGGCGATATTATGGGCGGGTATGACACACCATATCAGCAGCTGAGCTGGCTGTATTATGGTGGGGGTTATGATGCCGCACAGGAATTGTATAATGCCTATGGCATGCAGCTGATCGGCTGGTCAGTATATGGCCAGGAAAGCCTATCATCTTCAAAGCCGCTAAGAGGGTTTGAAGATCTGAAAGGCTGGAAGTTCCGTTCACCTCCAGGTCTGGAAACAGAAATCTTT
>JAURQT010000051.1 GCA_030835985.1 Alphaproteobacteria bacterium | reverse complement strand
GGACAGTATTTTTTCTTGGTATGCTGGCTTTTTGCCTGACTGTCCTGGCCAGTCCCTTGCGGGCAGGCGAACGTCCGGACAGCTTTGCTGATTTGGCAGAGCGCCTGTCACCAGCGGTGGTGAATATTTCTACTTCTATGGTTATTAAGGATGATAGCCGGCCTGCCTTGCCACGTTTTCCCGAAGGTTCGCCCTTTGAAGATTTTTTCAAGGAATTTGAAGATAGAGGCCAGGCACGGCGTACCCAGTCGCTGGGTTCCGGTTTTATCATTGATAGCAGCGGCATTGTCGTGACCAACAACCATGTTATCGAAAATGCCGATAAAATTTCGGTTATCCTGGCCAATGATGAGGTGTTTGAAGCCGAGCTGATAGGGCGGGATCAGAAAACCGATATTGCGGTGCTGAAAATTGACCCCGGCAACACTAAACTCAGCGCAGTTTCCTTTGGCGATTCAGATAAATTACGTGTGGGCGACTGGGTCATGGCTATCGGCAATCCCTTTGGTCTGGGCGGCACGGTCACCGCCGGTATTGTTTCTGCACGCGGGCGCGATATTGGCTCTGGCCCCTATGATGATTTTATCCAGACAGATGCCTCTATTAATCGGGGTAATTCCGGCGGGCCTCTGTTTAATCTGGCTGGCGATGTTATCGGCATTAATACCGCTATTTTTTCCCAGTCAGGCGGGTCTGTTGGTATCGGTTTTGCTATTTCGGCCAATCTGGCAACACAAGTGGTTCAGCAGCTTCAGGATTTTGGTCGTACACGGCGTGGCTGGCTGGGTGTATTTATTCAGGAAGTCACCGAGGATATTGCAGAAAGCCTGGGGCTGAAGACAGCGAACGGGGCTCTTGTGGCCTCGGTTACCGAAGATGGCCCTGCCGATAAGGCTGGATTGCAGGCAGGCGATGTCATCCTGAAATTTGATGGCCAGGCGGTAGAAAGAAGCCGTGACTTGCCGCGCATTGTTGCCGAAACCGCGGTGGAAAAAACCGTTGAGGTAGAGCTGGTGCGCGATGGCAAAACCATCACAAGGAACGTTACGCTGGGCGAGTTGGAACAGGCTGAAAATGGCGGTTTGCTGAGCAGTAAATCAGAGCCGGGAAGTCCGGAAACCATCGAGGATATCGGGCTGGCGGTCTCGCCGCTGGATGCAACACTGGCAGAACAATTTGGCCTGAAAGAAGACAAGATGTCTGTGGTGGTGGTCAGTGTGGCGGAAAATGGCCCTGCTGGCCAGCGCGGCATTCGCGAGGGCGATATTATCCGCCGAATTAATCAGACCGCGGTCAGTTCTGTTAAACAGCTTTCCGATAAAATTCGCGAGGCAAAACAAAATGGCCGTCGCGGCGTTTTGATGCTGGTGGAAAGCGAAGGCCAGACACGCTTTGTTCAGGTCAGTTTCAAGACAGAATAAAGCCTTAAAACCATAAGATCATAAAAAATGAACAGCTGGCCCCCCTCGGGCTGGCTGTTTTTTATGCCGCGAAATCCCTGGCATCATAGCCTTGCAGATATAATAAGGCAGTTAAATCGCTATAGGATATTTGTGTATCAATAGCGGCGCGCAGGGCAGGCTTGCCTTCAAAGGCGACACCAAGCCCGGCCTCTTGTAGCATCATCATATCATTTGCCCCATCGCCGACACACAGGCTCTGGCTAAGCGGGATATTCATCTGGCCGCAATAATGATGCAGGAAATCGCGCTTGGCCTGTTTGCCTAAAATAGGCGGCAGAGCCGTGCCGGAAAGCTGGCTACCTGTCAGACCCAGCTGATTGGCGTGATGGCCGGTAAAGCCCAGCTGTTGTGCGATAACAGAGGTCAGAAACGTAAATCCGCCAGAGACAAGATAACACTCTGCGCCATGTGCGCGCATGGTCGCAACAAGGCAATGCGCCCCGGGGGTAATTTTAACGCCTTTGACCACCGCATCCAGCAGGCTGGCAGGCTGGCCTTTTAACAGGGCAAGTCGGGCGGCAAGGGCTTGTTCAAAATCCAGCTCGCCAGCCATTGCACGGGCGGTGATAGCGCTAATCTGGCTGCCTATGCCTGCCAGCGCTGCCAGCTCATCCAGCGACTCTCCGCGAATAATAGTGGCATCCATATCCGCAATAAGCAGTTTTTTTATCCGGGCATCGGGCTGAATTTCATTCACATCTATCTGATAGCTGGCCGCCGCCTCGCGCAGGGCAGAAAATTCTATTCTGGCTGTGCTATGGGCTTCTTGAGCAAGACAGCTGCTTGTCCCGTCTGACAGGGTTTTGCCCGGCTCAAGGCCGAATTCGCGGCATAATTGGCGGATATTTTTAACTGTGCTCTCGGAAGACGGGCTGGCAGTAAACAGGATACAGGCTTGCATTTGGCACTCTAATCGCTTAAGGGGCAGAAGATGGAACGCTTTCTGAAACAATGCGACTATATCATCATTGCCGGCCCAACGGCAGGGGGTAAATCTGCTTATGCGCTGGCGCTGGCAAAAGCGCTGGACGGGGTTATCATCAATGCAGATTCCATGCAGGTTTATAGCGATTTATCGGTGCTTACCGCACGCCCCTCTCATGGGGATGAGGCAGAAATTCCGCACCGCCTATATGGCGAGATTGACGGGGCGGTGCGCTTTTCTGCTGGTATGTGGCTAGAGGCCGCAAAGCGCCATATAGAGGCAACGCGAAAAGCTGGGAAATGGCCGATTTTGGTTGGCGGGACAGGCTTTTATCTGCGGGCTGCCGAACAGGGGCTGTCGGCCATTCCCGATATTCCCGATACTGTGCGCGCCGAAGTGGTTGCAGAACATACCCAAAAGGGCGGGGCGGCGATGCTGGCCTGTCTGGCGGAAGTGGATCCCGATATTGCCAGCCGCCTGGCACCGGGCGATAGCCAGCGCCTTATCCGGGCAACAGAAGTCTATCGTCATACCGGGATAGCCCTCAGCAAATTTCAAAAACAGCCGCCAACAGGCGGCATCTCCGGAAATGCGTTGAAAATTACGCATCTGCCCCCCCGTGAGGTGATTTACGGCCGCATAGATACCCGCTTTGATCAGATGATGGCGACCACCGCTCTGGCTGAGGTAGAAAAACTGCTTGCCCGTAACCTGCCTGCTGATTTGCCGGTTATGAAGGCGCTTGGCGTATCTGCTTTGCGTGATTATTTACAAGGAAAACAGAGCCTTGAGCAGGCAACCTATTTGGCAAAAAGAGATTCCCGTCATTATGCAAAGCGCCAGATGACATGGTTTCGTAATAATTTTATTACAAATTTATTAAATGAAGAGTTATATTCAGAAAGAAATTTTGATAAATTCTTTTCAAAAATTCTCAAAATGATTTGACTTTCTGTGCCGGCCTATGCTAGGACTACTCTGGCAGATATGGCGCAGGTTTCGTAAATCAGCATTCTTATCAGATAAAAGGCACTTTATCAAAAGGCCTTTTTTTGATTCTTGGCAAGGGTTTTATCCGTATAAGGGCCATTGCTAGATGGTAGCGTGCCAACCTGTTTGCCAGATAAAATAGATGTGATAAATATTAGATCTGATTGATAGTACAGACTTTGTGAGAAGATAAGATGACAGCAATGCAAGAAAACTCGAAAACCGCTGCCGCCAAATCAAAGGCGGCCAGAACCCAGATGATGCCGGGGGCAGCCTTATTGCTAAAGGTGCTGGAAGCAGAAGGGGTTGAGGTAATTTTCGGCTATCCCGGCGGGGCGGTATTGCCGATTTATGATGAAATTTTCAAAAGCAATGCTATCCGTCATATTCTGGTGCGCCATGAACAGGCAGCGGTACATGCCGCAGAAGGCTATGCCCGCTCTACCGGCAAGATAGGCGTGGTTCTGGTCACCTCGGGGCCGGGGGCAACCAATGCGGTAACCGGCCTGACAGATGCGCTGATGGACTCCGTGCCTATTGTGTGTTTGACAGGCCAGGTGCCCAGCCATCTGATCGGCACAGATGCCTTTCAGGAAGGCGATACATCCGGGATTACCCGCCCCTGTACCAAACATAATTATTTGGTCAAGCAAAGCGCGGATCTGCAACGCTCTATCGAGGAAGCCTTTCATGTGGCGCGCACTGGCCGGCCAGGCCCTGTGGTCGTTGACCTGCCAAAAGATATTCAGATGCTGGATGCCCCCTATCAGGAAGGCGGGGTTTGGACAGATAAGCCGCATCGCTATCGCCCGATACTCTCGCCTGACAAGGCAGCGATAAAAAAGGCCGTACAGATGATGAAAGCCGCCAAACGGCCGGTGATTTATGGCGGCGGCGGCATCATTAATAGCGGCCCTGAAGCAACAAAAGGCTTGCGCAAGCTGGTAGAGGTAACCGGCTGGCCAACAACCCTGACATTGATGGGGCTGGGCGCCTTGTCGGCAGATGACCCGCATTTTCTGGGTATGCTGGGGATGCATGGTACCTATGAAGCCAATTTAACCATGCATGGCTGTGATTTTATGCTGAATTTGGGGGCGCGCTTTGATGACCGGGTAACCGGCAGGCTGAATGCCTTTTCGCCCAACAGCGTGAAAGTGCATGCCGATATCGACCCGGCTTCTGTCAATAAGGT
>JAURQT010000050.1 GCA_030835985.1 Alphaproteobacteria bacterium | reverse complement strand
GCTTCCTGGGTGGTGACATCCTTGCCGACATGGCCGGTATGATCCATTTTTCCCTCTACCAGAGGTAGCTGGCCGGAAATAAACACCAGATCGCCTGTAATAACATAAGGGACATAATTTGCCGCTGGCATCGGGGCTTCCGGCAGGGTAATGCCCAGAGATTGTAATTTTGTTTCCGCTGCGCTCATGGATATTCTCTCCTCTATGCTGGCAGGTCTGTGGTATGAATAGAGAACATCATGCCATCTGGCCTGGTCAGCCGGCAAGCATCAATGCGACCAAAATCAAAAAGAAAACCCCTTGCGTAAAAGAATAAGCAAGGGGTTTTTAATTAGCTGGTTTTTTGCGGCTGATGCCTAGCTACAGCCGGTGGTTGACCCGCAAGTGTTACATTTCAGACAGGTTCCGTTGCGTACCAGCGTAAAGTTCTGGCATTCAGGACAGCTTTCGCCCTCATAGCCCTGCATACGCGCTTCTTTTACCTTATTGGCAATGCTGGCTTGCGGACGGGTCACTGTCTCTGCCACGCTGGCGGCTTGTGCCAGGCTGGCTTGTGTGGTGGTTGCCGGCTTTAAGCTGGTTTCAGCCGCCGCCTCACTGGCAACCGCCTGTGCAGCAGACCCATCATTGGAATAGACAACCAGCCCCTGTTTGCGGATAAAGCCGCGGCTGGTGACCCGGTTAACCAGTTCAGACTGTGCTTCGCCTGTACCAGTGGTATCCATCGCCAGATCTTCACCGCTGACATGACCCAGATCATGACGGTCAAGATAGGAGACAGCCAATTCCCGGAACGTGTAATCCAGAATAGAGGTCGACATCTTAATCGCGTCATTGCCCGTGACAATGCCTTGCGGCTCAAAGCGGGTAAAGGTAAAGGCCTCAACATATTCCTCGAGCGGCACGCCATATTGCAGACCGATAGACACCGCAATCGCGAAATTATTCATCAGCGAGCGAAAAGCTGCGCCTTCTTTATGCATATCGATGAAAATCTCGCCCAGGCGGCCATCTTCATATTCGCCTGTCCGCAGATAGACCTTATGCCCGCCAACGCTGGCCTTTTGGGTATAGCCTTTGCGTCTGTGGGGCAGGCGCTGGCGATCACTATCGCGGATAATGCGCTCTACAACCTTTTCCACCAGTTGCGGGGCAGCCGATAATTGTGCCTCTTCTGCCGCTTCTGCCTCTTCGTCATCGATTAGCGCAGAAGATAAAGGCTGGCTGAGCTTTGAGCCGTCACGATAGAGCGCATTGGCTTTCAGACCCAATTGCCAGCTTTGCATATAGGCCGCACCACATTCCTCGACCGTTGCGTTATTTGGCATATTGATGGTCTTGGAAATCGCCCCGGAAATAAAGGGCTGGGCAGCAGCCATCATGGTGATATGGCTGGAGACAGACAAGAAGCGCTTGCCAATCCGGCCACATACATTGGCACAATCAAAGATAGGCAGATGCTCGTCTTTGAGATGCGGTGCCCCTTCCAGGGTCATCGCCCCGCATACATGGATATTGGCCGCTTCAATCTCTTCTTTGCTAAAGCCAAGTGCTTCCAGCATATTGAAATTGAAATCATTCAGCTGATCATCTGAAAAGCCAAGTGTATCCTTGCAAAATTCATCGCCCAGCGTATAGCGGTTAAAGGCGAATTTGATGTCAAAGGCGTTTTCAAGCGATCCGGCAAGCTGGGTTAAAATAGCATCGGTAAAGCCTTTATCTTTCAGCGCATTTGGTGAAATGGCCTGACAGCTTTCCAGATTGCCATGTCCCACCGCATAGCGAGAGATATCCTCGATTTGGCTCTCGCTATAGCCCAGCCGTGTCAGGGCTTCGGGAACAACGCGGTTGATTATTTTGAAATAGCCGCCACCTGCCAGCTTTTTGAATTTCACAATCGCGAAATCAGGCTCAATACCGGTGGTATCGCAATCCATTACCAGCCCGATTGTGCCAGTTGGGGCAATCACGGTTGCCTGTGCGTTTCTATAGCCATGTTTTTCGCCCAGCTCTAATGCCTCATCCCAGGCTTTTTGAGCATGGCTGACAAGGCCTGCTTCAGGGCAGTTCTTATGGTCGAGCGGTACAGGCAGAACAGACAGACCTTCATAGCCGTCTGATTTGCCATAGGCGGCCAGACGGTGATTGCGCATGACCTGCAACATGGATGCGCTATTTTCGGCATAGCGCGGGAATGCCCCTACCTCGCCTGCCAGCTCGGCAGATGTGGCATAGGAACGCCCCGTCATGACAGCAGAGATAGCCCCGCATAAGGCACGTGCCTCGTCACTGTCATAGGAATATCCGGCGGCCATCAGCAAGCCGCCAATATTGGCAAAGCCCAGCCCCAGCGTGCGATAATCATAAGAGCCTTGGGCAATCTCGCGCGATGGGAATTGTGCCATCAGCACAGAGGTTTCCAGCGTCACTGTCCATAACCGAACCGCGTGTTCAAAGGCTTCGATATCAAAGCGGCCATCGGCATGGCGGAACTGCATCAGATTAAGCGAGGCCAGATTACAGGCAGTATCATCCAGGAACATATATTCTGAACAGGGGTTAGAGGCATTAATGCGTCCACCAGAAGGACAGGTATGCCATTCATTAATGGTGGTATCATATTGCAAGCCGGGGTCAGCACAGGCCCAGGCCGCATGGGCAATTTTCTGCCATAGCTCGCCAGCATTAATTTTCTCTGCAACCTTGCCATCTGTACGGCGGATAAGCTCCCAATCCCCATTTTCCAGAACCGCGTTTAAAAAGTCATTGGTGACCCGAACAGAATTGTTTGAATTCTGGCCAGCAACGGTCAGATAGGCTTCGGAATCCCAGTCTGTATCATAGGTCTTGAAGCTGATTTCGGTAAAGCCCTGCTGGGCAAACTGGATAACGCGCTGGACATAATTTTCCGGGATCATCGCCTTGCGCGCTGCCAAAATAGCCTTTTTCAGCTCTTTATTTTCTTTCGGATTATAGCGAGCGGCATCGTCCATCTCGCTGGCTTCCACACACGCGCGCATCACTTCTGACATATGTTTTTGTGCCAGCTTCGAGCCAGCGACCAATGCTGCAACTTTCTGCTCTTCTACCACTTTCCAGTCGATATATTCTTCAATATCCGGATGGTCGATATCCACGGTTACCATCTTGGCCGCACGGCGGGTTGTACCGCCTGATTTAATCGCCCCTGCGGCGCGGTCACCGATTTTCAAAAAGCTCATCAGGCCGGAGGATTTGCCGCCCCCGGACAGGCTTTCGCCAGAACCCCGCAAGCGCGAGAAGTTCGAGCCTGTACCAGAGCCATATTTAAACAATCTGGCTTCGCGTACCCATAAATCCATAATCCCGCCTTCATTGACCAGATCATCATCGACTGACTGGATGAAACAGGCGTGTGGCTGGGGATGTTCATAAGATGATTTCGAGCGCACCATCTTGCCAGTTTGGTAATCGACATAAAAATGTCCCTGGCTGGGCCCATCTATGCCATAGGCCCAATGCAGACCAGTATTAAACCATTGTGGCGAGTTTGGCGCGGCCATCTGCATGGACAACATAAACACCATTTCATCATAATAGGTTTTGGCATCTTCCTCGGTGGTGAAATAGCCGCCCTTCCATGCCCAGTAGGTCCATGTGCCTACCAGCCGGTTGAAAACCTGTCTGGCAGATGTCTCGCCGCTATACCGGGCCTCTTCCTCCAGCTTGGCGAGTGCCTTTTCATCCGGCACAGACCGCCACAGCCAGGAAGGAACATCATTTTCCTCTATTTTTTTCAAGGCCGCCGGAACGCCGGCTTTGCGGAAATATTTTTGCGCCAGAATATCGGTTGCCACCTGACTGAATTGTTCTGGGACTTCAATATCCCTGGCAGAGAACACAATTGTGCCATCTGGATTGCGAATCTCGCTGCTTGCCTTGCGGTAAGATAGCTGTGCAAAAATATCTGTGCCAGGCGTGGTGAATCGGCG
>JAURQT010000049.1 GCA_030835985.1 Alphaproteobacteria bacterium | reverse complement strand
GTTGGACGCGATACCGGTGCCGAGACCTTGATCTGTTTTGGCTTTGGCGCGGCCAATTCCGGCTTTGCCTTTGGCACAGGCACAGGCTTGTCTGGCAGGATTTCTGCCGTTTGAGCTACCGGCTTGGGCGGCGCCGGTTTTGGCGGCGGCGCTTTGGCTACCGGCTGCGGCGGCGGGGGGGGCGGGGGTGGGGGCGGTTTTTTACGGGTCGCTTCCTGTTCTGGCTCCGGGCTGGATTTGGCACGATTGCTGGCGGCCAGATTGGTTTTCGGCAAACTGGCAACCACATCCACAATGATCAAAGGCTGGGCATTGATATCTTTTTCCTGCAAGAAAGGCCAGCTTACCATCCCCAACAACACAATCATTATATGAAACAGGACAGATTGTGCTATTGGTCGGCTCAACATAGATGGATTTAGCCAGGCTCGCATCCAATTATTCCTCAGGCAATTCTGCCACAAGTGCTACCCGCTCAAATCCGGCTGACTGAATACGCCCCATCAGCCGCATCACCTCGCCATAGGCGACCTGCTTATCCCCGCGCACAAAAATCCGTACATCCTTATTTGCCTCGCCAATGGCCGATAAGCGCGGGATCAGCTTGTCCGGGTCAATTTCATTATCCTGTAAAAATAGCGCCCCGTTTTTATTGATGGTAACAACCAGCGGGGCTTGATCTGCGTTAATTTGCCCGGCCTTTGTTTTTGGCAAATCAACCGGCACGCCAACGGTTAACAAAGGGGCGGTCACCATAAACACAATCAGCAATACCAGCATCACATCCACAAAGGGCGTGACATTTATCTCGCTCATGGGTCTGGCACGCTGACCGCGACGCCCGCCTCTTTGATTGTTCAAGGCCGCACCCATACTCACTTCCGCCCTTCATCCAGCTGGCGTCCCAGCAAAGTGGTAAATTCCTGTGCAAAAATCTCCAATGCGCTGGAAACCTTGTCCAGGTCACCGGAAAATTTGTTATAGGCCGCAACCGCAGGTATCGCCGCCAGCAAGCCCAATGCGGTCGCAAACAGGGCTTCGGCAATACCAGGAGCCACCACGGCAAGGCTGGTATTTTTGGACTCGGCAATAGATTGAAAGGAATTCATGATCCCCCAAACCGTGCCAAACAACCCCACAAAAGGAGAAACAGAGCCGATAGAGGCCAGAAAATTCATCCCCCGTTCAAGTGCGTCCATTTCCCGTGTGATGGTCAGGGTCATATTGCGCTCAATGCGCTGCAGGATAGAGGCCTTGAGCTCGCCGCGCAAATCTGTGGTCAGCCCCTTTACGGTTGCCCGCCGCCATTCGCGCATGGCCGATACAAATACTTTGGCTTGCGCACTTTCCGGCTCGTCGCCTGTCTGATTATAGAGCTCATTCAAAGAGCCGATTGACCAGAACAGCTCATCAAAGGCAGCGGCATGTTTTTTCTGGCGACGAATAAGCCTTATTTTTTCAAAAATTATTGCCCAGCACCAGATAGACGCCCCGACCAGCAATAGCATAACAAATTTAACTACCGGATCAGCGGCAAAAAATAGGCCCATCAAGGTCAGGTCATACCCCTGAGAAGAGGCGGTTATTGCCGCGTTTTCAATCACAGACTCTGTTGCCATTTTTGTTCAACTTTCTTTTTTCATCAAAATGCACGCTGTATATGCCCTAAATCTAGCAGGGATGCACCCATTCTCTTTTAGGGAAATTTGTTGAATTTTTATGTTCTATCACCAAGCGCCAAAGTCTTAAACCTTATCTGGAAACAGGCTGAAAGCTTCGAAAAACCGCTTGTAACGGCTCAGGGAATTTTCGCGGCCCATCTTCTGTATCTACCCATGCAGCTTTCACTAAAACTCTGGCAAAATTAAGGCCAGTTTCAACAGATTTAATATCTTGCTGCAATATTGTGGATGCACCGCCCAGCCGCAGGCAGCTGGTTTCGACATATAGCTGGTCATGCAGATGCGCCGGGCTGTGATAATCGGTTTCAATATGGGTGATAACAAAGCCCTGACGGCGTTCACGCAGCCAGTGCTGGACATCAAACTTACAGGCCCGAAGCAAGGCAGAGCGCGCCCGTTCGGCAAAGTTTAGATAGGTCGCATGATAGACAATGCCGCCGGCATCAACATCTTCATATTGCACCGTCACGCCATATAAATGGCGATGCTGCGCCGGAACAGAGCGGTCAATCACCCCATCCAGCCCGGCAATTGCAAGGGTGATAAATTGGTCTTTTTCTTGTATCACAATATAGATAAACCCCGGCTTTTTAACAGATTTTCATATGCCATCATATCTGCTTTAGCTGTTAATCTAGGTCAGTCCGGCTGGCCGATGCAAGTAAATCAAGCTGGCGGGTAGCCTCAGCCGGTGCATCCAGCCCCAGATAGGACCAGCCCGCAGGCGATAAACACCGCCCGCGCGGTGTGCGGATCAGCAAGCCTGTTTGCAATAGATAGGGCTCTATCACCTCTTCCAGCATATCGCGCTGTTCCGATAATACCGCTGCCAGGGTTTCCACCCCGACCGGCCCGCCGCCATAAGAGGTCGCCAAACAGGATAAATAGCGCCTATCCATGCTATCCAGGCCTTGTGCATCCACCTCTAGCCGGCCAAGGGCATCATCGGCGATAGTCGCGCTGACCTCGCTTGCCCCGGCGACCAGTGCAATATCGCGCACCCGCCGCAACAGCCGGCCAGCCACACGCGGCGTGCCACGTGAACGCTGTGCAATTTCCAGCGCCCCATCGGCACTTAGCGGCATATCCAGCTTTTCTGCCTGCCGGTTCAGGATCAAAACCAGCTCATCAGCACTATAAAATTGCATCCGCATCTGAATACCAAAACGATCGCGCAAGGGTGTGGTCAGCAGGCCGGAGCGGGTGGTGGCCCCGACCAGCGTAAAGCGCGGCAAATCAATGCGCACCGAACGCGCAGAAGGCCCCTCCCCGATGATTAAATCCAGCTGAAAATCTTCCATTGCCGGATATAAAATTTCCTCTACGGCCGGGTTCAGCCGGTGAATCTCGTCAATAAACAGCACATCGCGCGGCGCTAAATTGGTCAGCAAGGCAGCCAGATCGCCTGCCCGGGCAATCACCGGCCCCGAGGTCGCCCGAAAGCCAACCCCCAATTCATTGGCGATAATCTGTGCCATCGTGGTTTTACCCAGACCAGGCGGGCCATGAAGCAGGGTGTGATCCATCGCCTCCTGGCGCTGGCTGGCCGCATCGATAAAGGTTTCCAGATTGGCGCGCCCCTGCCCCTGGCCGATAAATTCTGCCAGCTTTAGCGGGCGCAAGGCAGGGTCTGCTATCCCTTGTGCTTCGCCATCAATCAGCCGGTCGGGTTGTTCTGATACAGATGGAGGGGGGTGTGTCACGCGCGTATCTCTATGCCAAAGGAAACGATTTGCTGTTTTGCCAAATAACCGGGCTGAGAGGCATTTTTATTTTTACACATATTTTTAGTTTTACACATATTTCTATTTTTACACATAGGCTATCTTCCCAGATGTTTTAATGCAGACGCTATCAGCACCGATATATCGCTGGCATCCGCGCCTTCCTGGCTCTTTTGCAGGGCGGTAAAGGCCTCTGTGCGAGAATAGCCCAGATTAACCAGCGCGGAAAGCGCATCCTGCATAACGCCATTTTGCCCGCTATTTTGCGCACCCTCACCTGTGGATTGCGCCATCTGGCCAGACGCAAGGCCTGTGCTGGCCAGCGCGCCTGTTTTCTGTGCCAGCTCATTGACAACACGCTGGGCAAGTTTCGGCCCTATGCCATCGGCGCGGGCCACCATCGCCTTATCGCCTGCCAAAATAGCCTGTGCCAGCTGATCCGGCTCCAATATTGTTAAGATAGATAACGCCGCCTTTGCCCCGACCCCTTGCACTGTTTGCAATAACCGAAAGGCGGTGCGTTCTGCTTCATGGGCAAATCCATAAAGGGTCATCGCATCCTCGCGCACGACAAGCTCGGTCAGGATAGTCACTTCTGCGCCGATGCCGCCTAGCTGGGACAGGCTGCGCCCGCTGGCAAAGACCTGATAGCCTACCCCGGCGACATCCAGTACCAGATAGCTTAAATCCTGCGCAACAATCCGGCCTTTTAGCTGTGCAATCATATCTGTGCGCTCCTTAAACTTTCCGGGCCAGCCTAGCTGTGTGTGCCTTGCCTGGCCAGTGCGGCCGCGATGGCCTGTTCCAGACCGGTTGAGGGGGTAGCGGTATGTTCAGCTGATGCCAATTTGGTGCTATTGCCCTGCAAGCCGGCTATCGCCATTGCCAGCGCATCTCCGGCATCAGAAGGCGGGGCTTTGATAT
Organism: Alphaproteobacteria bacterium; assembly: GCA_030835985.1. Taxonomy (GTDB): domain Bacteria; phylum Pseudomonadota; class Alphaproteobacteria; order Puniceispirillales; family Puniceispirillaceae; genus JADHLI01. The sequence continues at coordinate 5,773 of JAURQT010000049.1, read as the reverse complement.
TCAGCAATCTGGCGACCATCTGGCTAACCTGTTTTTTATCCGCCTTGCCAGTACCGGTCACGGCCTGTTTGACGCGCCGTGCTGAAATTTCATATAGCGGTAATTTTGCGCGCCCGCATACCATGACCGCCACCCCGCGGGCCATCCCCAGCCTGAGGGCAGAGCGCGGATTATTTACCACAAATATTTCCTCGATAATCGCGGCTTCCGGTTTTTCTTCTGAAATGATTTTTTCCAGCTGATCAGCTATGGCTGCCAGCCTGTGCGTATCGGCTTCGCGCGCGGTAGAGCGAATGATGCCGTGATTATGATGACACAGGCGCAGGCCTTCCATTGATACCAATCCCCAACCGGTCGCCCCGAGCCCCGGATCGATACCCAGCATCCGCATCTATTATGCCTCTATCTTTGCCATAATCTCGTCCGAAATCTCAAAATTAAAGGACAGGCTTTGTACATCATCATTATCTTCCAGCGCATCGATAAATTTTAGCAGGGTAGTGGCCTGATCTTCCTCCACCGATAGCGTATTTTGGGCTATCCAGGTCAGCTCGGCTTCTTCCGGGTCGCCAAAGGTTTCCTGCAAGGCTTCGCGCACGGCATTAAAATCTTCGGGTGCACAGGTAATAACATGGCTCTCTTCATCTGTTTCAACATTATCTGCCCCGGCTTCCAGCGCGGCATCAAACATCGCTTCGGCATCGGCCACATTACCGGCAAAAATAATCTGGCCAACCTTGTCAAACATAAAGCTGACCGACCCTGTCTCGCCCAGACTGCCGCCAAATTTGCTAAAGGCAGCGCGTACTTCAGAAGCGGTACGGTTGCGATTATCGGTCATCGCCTCGACAATAAAGGCTGTTCCGCCAACCCCGTAGCCTTCATAACGGATTTCTTCATATTGCTCGCCCTCACCGCCTTCGGCTTTTTTCAGGACACGCTCGATATTGTCCTTGGGCATATTGGCCGCTCTGGCTGCCAGCAACGCCCCGCGCAAACGCGGATTACTGTTCGGGTCTGTACCGCTACGTGCGGCCACCGCTAATTCCTTGATAAGACGAGTAAAAATTTTAGCGCGCTTTTTATCCTGCGCCCCTTTGCGATGTTGAATATTTTTAAATTTGGAATGGCCTGCCATCTGCCTTTGGCTCCGCTTGTCGTCATCTAACTGAAATCAGAATTAAATCGTACTGAAATTGGTATAGCAGAAGGGCAGATAAGAAAAAAGATGAGGCAGGTAAATTCTTTTACCAGCGTAAATATTTCTTCCCTAGCCAGAGGCCAGAACGCCGCCCTTTCGGATTTGGCGCACCGAGCGGGCAAGCCCTGTATCGGGGCAAATTTCAACAAACACGCCGCACAGGCTGGGTGTGCCGGTGGCCACTGCCAGCTTTCCAGACGGCTTGCCATTAAACCGGCCGGTAGCCGCTTCTTTTTGCATACCAATCACCGAATTATAATCGCCGCACATACCGGCATCGGTCTGATAGGCGGTGCCATTTGGCAGGATACGGGTATCGGAGGTGGGGATATGGGTATGCGTGCCCACCACCATTGAGGCGCGGCCATCCAGATGAAAGCCCATCGCACATTTCTCCGATGTCGCCTCGCCATGAAAATCCAGCACCAGCGCATCCACCGCCTTGCCAAGCGGCATTTCTGCCAGCATTTTATCCGCACAAACAAAGGCGTTTCCATTTTCAGCCATAAACAGATTGGCCATGATATTCATCACGCCCAGACGCTGGCCTTTATCATTTTGCACAATCACATGGCCAGAGCCCGGAAAAGCGGCATTCATATTTTCTGGCCGCAACAGGCGCGGCTGGCTGGCCATATAGGGGCTGATTTCCGACTTATCAAACGCATGATTGCCGGTGGTAAGCACATCAATGCCGGCTGCCAGCAACCCGTCACAAATAGGCGGGGTCACCCCGAAACCGCCTGCGGCATTCTCGCAATTGGCGATAACAAAATCACACTGCAATTCTGCACGAAGGTCTGGCACGCTCTCTATCACCGCCTGGCGAGCCGCACGCCCGACAATATCCCCTAAAAACAGAACCCGTATCATGGTAAAACACCCTATGTTAACTTCACTATCCAGACTGGCTCTCTTTTTTGGCCAATTTTCATCTGGCCAATTTTCATTCTGCCAATTTTCATCTGGCCAGCTTTAATCCAGAAGGGGTTAAAACCCCGTCCAGGGGGCGATCAAATGGCCCCAAAGGCAGATTTTCTATTTCCTGTACATCAAACCCGACCCCGATGGCCGCTACCTTATCGCCTGCCCGGGCAAAGCTGGCAAGGGTGCGGTCATAAAAACCGCCCCCATAGCCCAGCCTGTTGAAATTTTCATCAAAGGCCAATAGCGGAACAAGCACCAGGTCAGGTATCACCGCCGGTGTGCTGGCAAAGGGCTGGCGGGTTTGATAAGGGCCAATATCCAGCGCTTCGCCCGGATGCCAGTGATGAAAGCTAAGGGCGGTTTCAGGCGGCCCTGTGACAGGCAGACATAAACGAATATCGCTGATTTGGCCAAGCGCGGTAAGCAGGGGAATGACATCCAGCTCTGTCTTTATCGCCCAGTACCCTGCCACGATGCGAGGGTGAAAGTGCCGGATAAGATGGTTTGCATAATCGCCAAGCCTTGCCGATGCCAGGGGGTCAGCCGCCTGGGCGGTCTGGCGCAATTGGGCAGCTTTTTTCCGGGTTCGGGCTTTTAGCGCATCCAGGTTGAAAGATGTCATCCAGAATACCCCTTTTCCAGATTAAACGCGCTATCAGATGGAATGACCTATAGAAGATGTAATCTATTTAGCCCCGCCAAAAAATCCTGGCCAAAAATATCCCTGCCAAAAAATCCCGGCAGAATAATAACAGTGACAGCCAGGACAGCCGTTAGTTTTTTTCATCCTCTGTGACCTGTAAAACAGGTGGGCGCCGCAATAGCAAGATCGCAACCTTGCCAGAGGTAGCTCCCTACAGAAGATTATGGTCCCAGGGATTGAAATACCGAGCGCGAAGCCCAGCTATCACCATACATCAACCTAAGCCTATTTCACCTATTTTTCAAGATGTAGTTTCCAGCTGTTGTTTTAGCGCGCGAAGCTTGTCTGTCATCGCCTGCAACTGGGCAGCCAGCATCGCCTCCCCCTCGCTATCAAGGCTGGATTGTGCCGCCCCGTTTGAGGCAGTCGGCGGCGCAGCAGATGCCCCATTTTGGACAGTATGTTTCTGATCAGCCAGAATAAGTGCGGCCATCGCCAATAGCCGTGTATCGCCAAGCTGGCCTGCCTCTGCTTTCAATTGGGTGATGATAGCGTCCACCTCTTTGGCAAGGGCTTCGATATGGGCTTCCTCGCCTGGCCCGCACCCCATCTGATAGGGTTGTCCATTCAGCCGCACGGTTACAACAGATTGCGCCATTAGTGCAAAACCTCGTCTGTATCTGTCTCTTTGGAAGCAGCAGAGGCGCTGCCGATCAGCGCGTTGGCCTGGCGTATCATTTGCCGCAAGGCTTGCAATTCTGCCCGTACCATTTCAACAGGCAATTCCGACGCAGATGGCGCGGTTTGGCTGGCGGTGTCGCGAAATTTTGAAGAGGTTGCCAAAATCGTGTTATCCAGCTCGTTAATCGCGTCTTGCAGGCCTTGAAGTGCCGTTTCTAATTTTGGACCGACCATGATGATATAGCTCTATCTTTTTTTATGTTGTTTAACCTGTATGGCCTTTTTCTAGCTTCAGTATGACCCCTGCCCCCCTCAAAAAAGACAAGGCTGGCACCCCTCTTCTTCTGCGTCTTTGCACCCGGCCCGAACAGCCTGGAAAAGCACAAAACAGCCAAAGGGGGTAATAGCACAACAAACGGCGCGAACTTATCGTGCGCTGATTAACGCAAAAAAACAAGACTGACAGTGTGTTGTTCTGCGACCTTCGCGCAGCGCCTCACGCGTCCAGGCAAGGCTGGGCATTGATTCCAGGCTAAAATTTTGACCATAACCCAATCCTGCAAATCCGGAAACAGACAACCTGCACAAGGCATCTGGACAGTGCCAACCTGTTCCGAGCGATGAACGAATCGGCCGGATTGTATCTGTGTTATTTGCCGGATAATGGCCGTTGAACAAGCCCGGGCCCTTACACAACCTGTTACCATAGTCAGCAGAACCCCTGAAAAGCGCAAAAAATTTATCCGAAATATGCGGCAAAAATGCGCTAGAGCCTTGATTGTCATGGCCTGTCTATATATAGCCCTATGAGTAGGATTTACCGGCACAAAACTGGAAAGACAGATATGGCAAACCTCCCTTCTCAGATGATGGCAAATGCCATCCGCGCACTTGCAATGGACGCTGTTGAAGCAGCAAAGTCCGGACATCCGGGTATGCCCATGGGCATGGCAGATGCGGCAACTGTGCTATTTGCAAACCACCTGAAATTTGATGCCAGCCAGCCAAACTGGCCAGATAGAGACAGATTTGTGTTGTCTGCCGGACATGGCTCCATGCTGTTATATGCGCTGTTATATCTGACCGGCTATAAGGATACGACGCTGGATGCGCTTCGCAATTTCCGCCAATTGGGCAGTGCGACCGCTGGCCATCCTGAATATGGTCATGCTGCCGGCATTGAAACCACGACAGGCCCGCTGGGCCAGGGCATTGCCAATGCGGTAGGGATGGCGATGGCCGAAACCCATCTGCGCGGCAAGTTTACCGAAAATCTGGTACACCACCACACCTATGTTATCGCAGGCGATGGCTGTTTGATGGAAGGGATCAGCCATGAGGCCGCCTCTATGGCCGGGCATTTCCAGCTGGGCAATCTGATTGTTCTGTTTGATGATAATGGCATCTCTATTGATGGCAAAACAGAGCTGGCTGTATCGGATGATATCACGGCCCGGTTTGAAGCCTATGGCTGGCAGGTGTTGGTGTGTGACGGGCATGATATGGCGGCTGTGGACAAGGCGATTACCGCTGCCAAGGCCGAGCAGGGCAAGCCAAGCCTGATCCGTTGCAAGACAGAAATCGGCAAGGGCGCACCCACAATGGCTGGTACATCAAAGGTACATGGCGCGCCATTGGGTGCAGACGAAATCGCCGGCACAAGAGCGGCGTTGAGCTGGCCACATTCCCCGTTTGAAATTCCAGAAGATATTTTGCAGGAATGGCGCAAAATCGGCCAAAATGGCCAGCAGCAGCGCCTTCAATGGGAAGAGCGGTTAAAAACTGCCCCGCAAAAAGACAGGTTTGAAGCGACCTTGTCCGGCGATATATCGGCTGGCAGCGATACCGCTATCCAGAAGATGAAAACAGAATTAGCGGCCAATCCGCAAAAACTGGCCAGCCGCGTTGCCAGCCAGAAAACCATTGAAGCGCTGGTCGCAGAAACAGATTGCCTGTTTGGCGGGTCAGCTGACCTGACAGGCTCGAACAACACCAAAGCTGCGGATCAGGATATTTATTCCGCGCAAAATCCGGCTGGCCATTATATCCATTACGGGGTGCGCGAACATGGCATGGCCGCCGCGATGAACGGCATTGCCCTGCATGGCGGGGCTATTCCCTATGGCGGTACATTCCTGGTCTTTACCGATTATTGCCGCCCGTCTATCCGGTTATCTGCGCTGATGGAACAGCGGGCGATTTATGTGATGACCCATGATTCTATCGGTCTGGGCGAAGATGGGCCAACCCACCAGCCGGTAGAACATTTTGCTGCCTTGCGGGCTATTCCCAATCTGTATTTCTTTCGTCCGGCCGATATT
>JAURQT010000048.1 GCA_030835985.1 Alphaproteobacteria bacterium | reverse complement strand
TCTTTATTGACAAGGACAGGTTCAAAATTGCTATTAAAGCTCTCTGGCATCATCCTCACCCTTCCCAAATTACCATGACTAAAAGAATGAATAAATTAATGGGTAAAAGCTGTAAGGCAGGGCAGCCCGCTGGGGCGCCCTGCCTTACCAAAGCGTTACTTCGCTTCTGACTGTGACACCGCCACATTCCAGATGATCACACCGAACGCAATTTTGTTCAGCACGTCAGCCAGGTTGTAGATGATGTTCAGAGATGCCATATCGGCACCGCCAGCCATGTAGCCAAAGAAGTAGCCGAGCGGATAAATCGCCCAACCAATGGTCACAATCCAACGCATTGTTGAATAGGCTGAAGCCACTGCAGGCGAGGCTTTTTCTGCTGCAACCTTGCCAGCTTCACCAGCAAAGATTTCATACAGGATGTATGCCCAACCTACCATACCGATAACAAAGCCAAGTGTTACATTCATGTAACCGGCTTCGCCCAGGTAACCACCGATCAGCATGACCAATGTACCAATGGTCAAGCGCCAGAAAATGCCGCCTGATACATTCGTAATCGCCCGCAGGATCAGATAGAATTCGATCATCAGCAATGGCACTGTGATCAGCCAGTCAATATAACGATAGACTGTTGGTGTATCACCTGTGGCTACCCATACATCTCTCATATAGAAATAATGTACAGCAGCAACCAGTGTTACCAGACCTGACACAACCAGTGAGGTCTTCCACTTTGCTTCTACTCTTTGTGTTTCAAGAAAGAAGAAAGCAGTTGCGGCTACAAGAGCCATGGAGATCAGCCAGAAGCTGATACCCACGAAATCGTCAGATTCCAGGTTAGCAGCCTGCGCGATTGCAGGCATAATTGACAGTGCAGCTGCAGGTGCAGTGAACTTAAAAAGTTTTTTAATTGACATAGGACACTCCCCAAAACGTCGCGTTCTAGAACGTCCTACTTTTTATCCCTGCCAGAACACCCGTCCTGACAGACCTCTCCCCGTTAGCCCCCGATAGTACCTGATTTTCACATGTTGGCAAGCTTTTGTTCATTTTCCCAACATAAGGCTATTTATCGACAACCTAGGACATATACGCCGAAAAGAACTAGGCAGATTACTCAAGCTTGTCTAATCTGAGCAGAAAAGTTGAAAAAATTCATGCGTCAGGATGAGAGGGAACCCATGCTTGAAGATACTGTACTTGTTGGTGGAATTGCGTTTTTGGCATTGGCAGGACTGGCCTGGCTGGCAATGGAAAAAATCACACATTCCGATTTAAGCGCGCGCGCAAAAAGATTGCTGACCTATGTTTTAATGGCCTGTTTGGGGCTGGCCGCGGTGGCTGTTTTCAGCTGGCATAGCGAAAACTGGAAAGCAAAAAGCACCAAAAATTCAATGATTGAGCGGCCAATTATCCGCCAAATTGTCTAAAACACCCGCCAAACAGGCTTTGACCGAAGGGGCTAAAAATCTGCCCCCTCTTCTGAAAGCTGTAATATTTCGGCAATTTCTGCCGCGCCGAGCCCGTATTTTTCTGCTGCCTGTTCAGCGGTAATATAGCCATAGGCCAGATCCCGGCGCACCAATGCCTTATCGCGCTCTTCTGGCCGGCCATATCCGGCGCCGCCTGGAAAGGCCATTTTCACATAATGGCCATGGCCGATAAATTGCTTGCCCTTGCCACGCATGACCGTGCCATCTTCGCGGGCGATAGTGGTTGGCGCGCCCGCAGCGCCCCCATGCCGCCCCCGTGCGGGGTGAAACAGCCTGTCAAACATGGCTTGCAGGAAAAATTCATGTCCTTCTGTGACACCAACATCCATATTCTGACCCAGACCGCCGCGATATCGCCCTGCCCCGCCTGAACCGGCACGCAGCTCTTTTCGCCAGATAATCACCGGCCCTACCTGTTCTGTGGCCTCTACCGGCATGGTCATAACCCCGGAGGGAAAGGCGGTCGCATTCAGCCCATCCAGAGAGGGGCGCGCGCCCGAGCCGCCAGAATTAAAGATCAACACCTCGGCATTACGGGCATCAGCAGGGGCGGCCGCATCGCGGCGCGGGCGAATTTGCAGCTGGAAGTTACATAAACATCCCGCCCCTTCTGCTGGCACTCTTCTCGGCAATAATTTATCCAGCGCATCAAAAATGGTATCCGGCACCATATGGCCGATAATATGGCGCAATGCCACCGGGGCAGGGTGCAACGCATTGACAATCGAATTTTCAGGGGCGGTAATCTCAAAAGGCGCAAGCGAGGCCGCATTATTGGGAATATCGGGGGCGATGGCACATTTCAGCGCATAACAGGCATAGGCCTTGGTATAGACAAGCGGTACATTTATGCCTTTTTTATCAATACCGGACGTGCCTTCCCAATCGCTGAGGATACGGTCTTTTTCAATGGTCAGCACTACTTTCAGATCAATAGGCTGGTCATAGCCATCTATCCGCATCGCCCCTTCGGCACTGCCAGGCACAAGGGCATTGATACAAGCCAGCGTTGCTGTATGCGAATTGGTCAGAATAAAATCAGATACGCCGGATAAATCTGTCAGGCCAAATTCGGTCATCATATCGCTGAGGCGGCGGTCGCCTACCAGATTACAGGTCACCAGCGCATAAATATCGCCGATTAATTGATCCGGCTCGCGCACATTGCCTCTGATCATCTTAATAAGGGTGGTATCTACCTCGCCTTTTTGCGCAAATTTCATTATTGGCAGATACAAGCCTTCTTCATAGACAGAATTACCATCTGCCCCAAAGCCGCGCCCGCCAATATCGGTAACATGGGCGGTACAGGCAAAAAACCCGACCAGCTGGCCATCAAAAAATGAAGGGGTCACCACCGTGATATCATGTAAATGGCCGGTGCCTTCCCACGGGTCATTGGTGATATAAACATCGCCCTCAAACATATTTTGCCGGCCAGTGCGGCGGATAAAATGCTGCACGGCATCGGCCATCGCATTGACATGACCAGGGGTGCCGGTAACCGCCTGTGCCAGCATCTCGCCCTTGTCATTATATACCCCGGCAGATAAATCGCCTGCCTCGCGCACGGACGTTGAAAATGCCGTGCGTACCAGCGCTTGTGCCTGTTCTTCTACGACCGAGATCAGGCGGTTCCACATCACCTGATAGGCAACTTCCGAAATGCTCATCTTCTTATCAAGGCGGATAATCCAGCCTTCCTCTGTTGCGAAATCATCTATCTAATTTCCATCCATCTGGCCTTTTACACGGATATCTATCGTACCATCGCTTGCGGCGGCGGCTTGCCGGCTGGCGGGCAGGACAATGGTTGTTTCATCCTCAACAATCAGGGCAGGCCCATCGACAAGGCTGCCTGCCGCCAGCCCCCCGCGCACGATAATTTGTGCCGGCATAGCCTGTCCCAGAGCCGGGTCAAAACAGGGGCGGCTTTGCTGGCTTTGAGCGGGCGTTTTTGCCGCCACATCCTGAACAGCTTGCGGCCTGGCCGTCGGGGTAAAGGCATTGACAGACCAGACAGTGATTTCTGCATCCATCCCCTGCACCGTACGGCCAAACAGGCGTTTATAATCTTCTTCAAACCGAGCAAGAAAACGTGCCGCCTCTGGCTGGCGGGCATCTGCTGCGCTGATAGGTACGGCTATTTCCCACCCTTGTCCGGCATAGCGCATATAGATTTTGTATTCGAGGGCAATGTCAGCCTTCCCATCGCAAGAGCGCACAAATCCGGCTGCTTCTGCTTCCATCTCGGCAAACAGCGCCTTTATCTGTTCTGCATCAAAGGCACGCATCGGCATAAAGACCGAACGGTTTGCTTCAAAGCTGAACGGGGCGCATAAAAAACCAATGGCAGAGCCTACCCCTGCCCCCGGGGGGACAAGACAGCGTGCGATGCCCAGCTTTTCGCATAAACGGGCGGCATGCAAGGGCGCCGCCCCGCCAAAGGCTATCATCGTATATTCAGATAGATCCTCGCCATTTTCAATGGCATGCACCCGCGCCGCATTCGCCATATTTTCATCGACCACTTCGGCCAGCCCCCAGGCCGCTTCTGTTGCGTCCATATCCAGTATCTGGCCAATATGGGCTTTGAGTGCGGCAGCCGATTGACCCACATCCAGCTGAATGCTGCCGCCGGCAAAATTATCCGGATCCAGCTTGCCCATAATCAGATCAGCATCGGTGACGGCTGGCCGCTCACCGCCGCGCCCATAACAGGCAGGCCCAGGCTCTGAGCCAGCACTTTCCGGGCCCACCCGAATTTGGCGAAGCTGGTCAACATGGGCAAGCGAGCCGCCCCCTGCCCCGATTTCCACCATATCAATCACCGGAATGGAAATCGGCATGCCAGAGCCTTTTTTAAACCGATAGCTGCGTGCCACTTCAAACACCCGCGCGGTTTTCGGTGTATGGTTCTGGATCAAACAGATTTTTGCAGTTGTGCCGCCCATATCAAAGGATAGCACCTTGTCCAGCTGGTGACGGGCCGCGATTTCTGCGGCAAATATTGCCCCGCCTGCCGGCCCTGATTCGACCAACCTTACCGGAAATGCCGCCGCACTTTCCAGCGATATAATCCCGCCCCCGGAATGCATTAAAAAGACAGGGCAATCCGCCCCGGCCGCTTGCAGCCGGCCTTTCAGCCTGTCCAGATAGGCTTTCATCAAAGGCTGAATATAGGCATTGGCAATAGTGGTATTAAAGCGTTCATATTCGCGCATTTGCGGCGATACACTGCTGGAGAGCGATACAAGCACAGAAGGCATATGCTGGCGCAATATATCGGCAATCTGTTTTTCATGGCTGTCATTAACATAGGAATGTAACAGGCCAATCGCGATGCTTTCATAATTGGCCTTTGCCAGCTTTTTGCCAGCGCTTCACAACCCGCCACAT
>JAURQT010000047.1 GCA_030835985.1 Alphaproteobacteria bacterium | reverse complement strand
ATTCAGCCGAACATCTGGAAGCAGAGCTGGATAAAAGCCTTGCACGGATGGGCATTGATTGTGTGGATTTATTTTATGTTCATCGCCGCCAGCCGGAAATCCCTATCGAAGAGGTGGCAGGCTCGCTTGGCAGGCTGGTTGAAAAAGGTAAAACCAAATCCATCGGTTTTTCCGAAATTGCCCCGTCATCATTGCGACGTGCCCATAGTGCCTATCCGGTGGCAGCGGTGCAGTCTGAATATTCTTTATCCACCCGTTCGGTGGAAATGGGCCTGATGCAGGCCTGTGCCGAGCTGGGCACAACACTGGTTGCCTTTAGCCCGGTTGCCCGTACCTTTTTGACCGATACACCGATGGGCTTTGAACGGGCCCAGCAATCTGATTTTCTGAAAGGCAATCCGCGCTTTCTGGAGCCGAATATTTCGGCCAATCTTAAGATTACCGACAAGCTGAGAGCCTATGCCAGCGATCAGGGTGTGGCGACCGCCTCTCTGGCCATCGCCTGGCTATTGGCACAAGGCCAGCAGGTCTTGCCTATTCCTGGCACACGCTCGGTTGCCCATTTAAAAGAGCTGGTCAAAGGCACTGAAATCACCGTGACCGCGCAAATGGAAAAAGAGATTCTGGACATATTGCCTGTTGGCTGGGCGCATGGGGACAGATATTCTGTCGCGCAATGGATAGGCCCTGAGCGTTACTGCTGATCATTTCATCTATCTTTACCAGCTATCTTTACCATCTATCTTTACCATCTATCTTTATGGGCAATTTATGATAGAAGCGGGTGATGAGTTCGCGTGATTACCTATTATATGCCAGCATCATTTTTGTCTGGTCGACCAGCTGGCTGCCCCTGAAATGGCAGGTGGGCGTGGTCGCACCGGAAGTCTCTATCCTATGGCGATTTATCATCGCTGCCTTGATTTGCATGGCGGTTGCCTATTTCCGAAAATCGCGCCTGGCGTTTGATCTGAAAGCCCATTTTTATTTTCTGTTACTGGGTCTGTTTATTTTCAGCACCAATTTCACGCTGTTTTATACCGCTGGCCAATATGTCACTTCTGCCTTGCTGGCGGTGGTTTTTTCCACTGCATCGATGGTGAATATTTTGCTGACATCGGTGATTTATCGCACCCGCCCGCAAATCGGCCAGCTTATTGCCTCAGCCACTGGCCTTGCTGGAATTGCCCTTATCTTCTGGCCGGAATTGCAAATCTCGGAAGTGGCTTTTACCGCTTTATTGCTCTGTTTTGGCGGCACACTCAGCTTTTGTTCAGGTAATCTGATATCGGCCCATATTCAAAAACAGGGTATCGGTGTTTTAAGTGCCAATTGCTGGGGGATGGTCTATGGCTGTATTTTGCTGGCCAGCTTTGCCTTGCTGCGTGGCAATCCCTTTATCCTTGAGCCAACCCCGCTTTATATCGGCAGCCTGTTATGGCTGGCAATTCTGGGGTCGGTAGTGGCCTTTTTCAGCTATCTTAGCCTGGTTGGCAGTCTGGGGGCAGGCAAGGCGGGGTATGCAACCGTTGTCTTTCCGGTTTTTGCCTTGCTGATTTCCACATTTTTTGAAGCCTATCAATGGACGTTGCCAGCACTTATCGGCATTTGTCTGGTACTGGCAGGCAATTTATTGATGATCCGGGCGCGCTAGTTTTTCGCTTCCATCATGATTATCATTTGCGCGCGCCTGTTCTGGGCGCGTACAGCTTCGCTTGTGCCAAACGCAACCGGGCGTTCCTTGCCATAGGAAATGGTGTGAATACGCGATGCCGCCAGCCCTTTTATCTTTAAAAAGCGGGCAACAGAGGCAGCGCGGCGCTCGCCAAGGGCAAAATTATATTCTCTTGTGCCTCTATCATCACAATGGCCTTCGATACGCAGGCGAAGATGGCTATTTTCCGGCCGGGTCATTTGCTCGGCCAGCTTTGTTAAGCGCGATTTATCTTCCTCGCTCAGCTGATAGTCATCCAGCGCAAAATACACCGGATAAATAAGGCTTTCCAGGCTCGGCTCTTCTGGCCTGGCCGCTTCAACTGTTTCGGCTTCAGCGTTCTGGTCTGCCTGTTTTGCCCCCGAAGCGGTATCAGAAGCGGTATCAGACGCGTTATCGGGGGCATTATTTGCAGGTTCGCTCGATACAGGTGCGCTTTCTTCTGCTACTTCTTCTTCTTCTGGTATTTTTTCTTCTGGCGGGGCAGCAACGATAAAGGTTTCCGGGGTGATATCAATACGGGTGGCCGGAATTTCTGCCATGGGCGGTTCTTGCGGGTTGGGGCGAATAGAGGCGCGATCGCATCCGCTTAAAGCAAGGACGGCAAAAATAGACAGAACCACCAATAGGGAATAGGTGTGGGGATAGCGCATCTAAAAAAACTCTCCTGACCTTGCAAGCCTGTTCTGTCCTAGGCAAATAACAGATGATGGCTTTTCAGCCATTTCATTGTCGTCACCCCATCATAAAGAAAGGTACGGCAATCCGGGTCTCTGCCAGCCAGCCCGTAATCAGGGGCCTCTTCTTCCGGGGCGGGTTTTTCTTCCCGGTTTTGATACATACCAAAGCCTCCCTGTCCGGATGAGCCGCCTAATGCAGCCTGAATTTTAAACATATCCTGCAGCATAACAGGGTGTATAACGACTGGTTGTGCCAGCTCTTTACCTTTGCTGTGCTATATTAAATTTTTCTAATTCCTCTATCTGTCAGGCTATAATTAGGCTGGTTATGTCGTTATCCTGTAACAGAACAGTCAGGGCCGGCACAGGCGGCCATCAGTAAAGGGTGAATATGAAAGCCATCAGAACACGCATTTGGATTTGGTGTTGCAGTATGATGCTGGCTGTCTTGCCAGCACAATCTTTTGCCAATGATGCCTGCAAGGAAACCAATCCGGACAAGTTTTTCGAGCTGATAAATGCTGCTGTGCAGGCCTATATTCCGGCACTGGATCGAAACGGGGTGCCGCTCTTGTCTGAAAATGATTTGTTTGTACAGAAATCCCAGCATTATTTTGCCGAATATCGCAAATATGAACCTGTATCCATTACCATGGAACGGTTTGCGGCTGTGACAGAAAACAACCTGACAGCACTGGAAAATTTTGAAAGTAAAATAACCGTCATTGGCCCTGATTGCAGTCTTATCAATCTTTATCGCAGCCGTCTTGTCGGCGCGTTTGACGCCTCGTTTGACGAGATTATGGAGCTGATTGCACTGGGTATCCGCACCAATAATGAATCCATCATTGAATTTGCCAGCAGCCAGCTTACCCCGAAACCGCTCAGCTTTCCGGAAGTCATCGAGATATTGGAAAATGACCTTGCCCTGAACGAAGATGTGATTGTGCGGATGATGCCCGATTATTTGCGCGCCCAATTTATCGCTTCGGAAAAAGTGCCGTTAAATTCCATGTCCGAAATGGCTCTGCTGGCTTTTTCCGCGATGGGCGGCATGATCGACAGCAATGTGGCCGAAGTCTATATTTTTATTCCCCAAAAACAGGGCGGCCTGCCAGTTGATCAGGAAACGATTTTGCTGACCTCGGATGCGAATGTTTATGAAATTTCCGGATTTGACTATCAAACGGCCGCAGCTGTTCTTAGCCGCATCGGTATTCGCCCATCTGTTGTCAGCCTGTCAGAGGTGAAGACCCGGCGCGGCGGATATTGCCAGATGGATATGGCAGGTCAATGGATGCAGGTTGTCAAGGGCAAGAAGGTGCGTATGTGTCCGTTTTCTGAACTTGTGCGCCAGATGCTAAAAGATAAAAGTTTTTATGACATTGTAGATTATCAATTTCAAAGTGTTGTTTTTGACGCTATCTCTCGGATTCTGGAAGAAAGCTGAGGGGTGTGGCGAGAGCTGTCAGACAAGGTTTTTAAAAAATTTTCGGTTTCATGAAAATAAAGACCAAAACTGGTATGGTTCTTGTAACCAGAGCGGCATATTCAAAAAAAAAGGGGTTTTCTGCCCCAGCCTCTCAGGAAGATATTATCATGACACAAAATATACTGGATCTGAACGAAGCCCTTGTCTCTAAAATTCTCTATGATTTTGACACAGAGCTGCAGACCAGATTTTCTTCCAGCCTGTTCCAGTTTATTCTGGCAACAGATGAAATTTCAGACGGAATGTTTCATGATACGGTGCGCCGCGTCTGGCGCGATGCCGGCCCGCAGGGTTTGCGATCTTATCTGGGGCGTGAATTAATTCTGCTTGAAGATTACCGCGAGCAGCATTTGCATAAATTAGGCTCATAAAGAGCCAGAAAAGGGGCAGCTAGAAATTGCGCCCCATCGCGTAAAATTCATCATTTGGACGCATCGCTGCCAGGCTGGCCATTCGGTTGGACAGGGCGAACAGGGCAGTGATGGCGCCAATATCCCAAATATCCTCATCCCCAAAGCCATGTGCGCGCAAGGCGTTAAAATCATCTTCACCGATTTGGGCAGGCTGTTTGGCCGTCTTTATCGCAAAGGCTAGCATTGCCTTTTGTTTCTCGCTGATATCTGCTTTTGTATAATCGGTGGCGATTTGCTCAGATATTTTACTATCTTTGGCATAAATCCGCAAAATCGCCCCATGTGCCACTACACAATATAAACAGTCATTTTCGGCCGAAGTGGCAACAATGATCATTTCCTTTTCTGCCTTGCCAAGGCCAGAAGGGCGCAAGATAAGGGCATCATGATAGGCCATAAAGGCGCGCAATTCGTCCGGGCGATGGGCAAGGGCCATAAACACATTTGGAATAAAGCCGGCTTTATCCTGAACCTCTTCTATCCGCTCTCGAATATCTTGTGGCAAATCAGCAAATTTAGGGACGGCAAACCGACTGATTGCTGGGGGGCTGATAGCTGGGCGGCTGATTGCTGGGCGGGTCATCTTCTTGCTCCTTAGACGGGGGAATAGCGGGTATCTGTCTAGTGGCGGCCACGGCCAGAAAAACGGGGCAACATGGCAGAGAAATCGCGTCCCAGTCCATCTTCATCTTCCACAAATATTTTATAAAGGGCAAGGGCGGCCGCCCCCATCGGCGTGTCGGCATCTGCATCTTCTGCTGCCGCTTGTGCCAGACCCAGATCCTTAACCATCATTTCCGCCGCAAAGCCGGGGATATAATTGTTATCTGCCGGGGATTTGGGGCCAATATCAGGGGCAGGAAAATAGCTGTTTACTGTCCAGCTTGCCCCTGAAGAAGTGCTGAGAACATCAAATAATTTTTGTCTATCCACGCCTAATTTATCGCCCAGAGCAATGCTCTCGCAGGTAGCGATCATGGTGACACCCAAAATCATATTATTACAGATTTTTACGGCCTGACCTGCCCCTGCGTCGCCGCAATGTACCGCCTTATTGCCCATACTCTTAAACAGGGGTTGAAGGGTGGCAAAGCCGGCATCACTGCCGCCCACCATAAAGGTAAGCGTGCCAGCCTGCGCCCCTGTAATCCCGCCGGAAACAGGTGCATCCATAGCCCCGAGGCCGGCTTGTTCTGCCCTTTCGGCCACCTGACGTGCAGAGCGCACATCCACTGTAGAGCAATCACATAAAATCGCACCTTTTTGCATGGCAGGAAGAATGGCATCTGCCACTTTTTGCAAAATCGCACCATTGGGCAGCATGGTGATAACCACATCACACCCCGCCACACACGAAGCGGCATCTGTCGCCTTTGTGATCATATCCGGGAGGTCAATGTCAGCTGTATCAAAGCCGGTAACATCATGCCCAGCTCTGGCAAGGTTAATGGCCATAGGCAGTCCCATATTCCCCAATCCGATAAAGCCGATTTTCATCCGAGTGCCTCCCTTATTTTTGATTCTGTTCATTTATTTTTTTGGCAGTTCAGCCAGCATGGCATTTACTTTATCGTCGCTCACCTCATCCAGGCGCTTATATTGCCAGTCGGGGGTACGATCCTTATCAATTACGGCTGCGCGTGTGCCTTCCAAAAATTCGCCCTCATCCATAGAACGATAGGTAAAACGATATTCCAGATCCAGTGCGGTGGTCACATCATCCTGCGGTGAGAGGCGATGTAAAATCTCGGCCGTACACAGCATGGAAAGCGGCGCGTTATGCGCTAGTGCCTTTTTCCAGAATTTATCCATATCGGCATCGGCAAAATCTGTATCGGCCGCACCGCGCAAATCGCCTGACACCAGCACATTATCACAATCTGCCTGCCAGCCTGCCAGTACGCCCGGCTCTGTGGGGGGACAGGAAAATTCTGTAATCGGGTTTGGGCTGCCCGCATCAATCAGGGCTGTTTTCAGCTGCTCAAAATCTTTTTCCAGCACAAAGCTGTCAGCAAAACCGGCATACAGGCTGTCGGCTGCATTCATCCGATATCCTGTCAGCCCCAGATATAGCCCCATCTTGCCCGGGGCGCGTGCCAAAAGGGCAGTACCGCCCACATCCGGTATCAGGCCGATAGCACATTCGGGCATGGCAATTTTTGCCGTCTCGCAGACAATGCGGTGACTGCCATGACAGGCAATGCCGACACCGCCGCCCATCACAAAGCCATGTAAAAAGGCGATATAGGGTTTGGGATATTGGTCAATCAGCGTGTTCAGGCGATATTCATCTGCCCAGAATTTACGGGCATAGTCAAAATCGCCTGTTATGCCACGGCGATACAGGCTGGCAATATCCCCGCCCGCACAAAAGGCACGCTCGCCGCTCGCGTCCAGAATAATTTGGGTGATGGCCGGATCATCGCGCCAGGCCAGCAATGCCTGTTCCATCGCGATACACATATCATAGCTGACGGCATTTAATGCCTCTGGACGGGTAAGGGTTATTCGGCCTGTTGTTTTTTCTACCCGGCAGCTTATCTCGCTCATGCATCCTATTCCTTTTTTAAGTATTAACCAGGGGGTAAAATACTACCCTGGCTGACATTACCTGTTATCGAAGCGGGTAACCGGTCTTCAGCCTAGCCAATTTACAGCCACTCATCAATTGCTTTGCGCCAGCCTGGCGGCCTTTAGCCAGATGTGATCCAGCTCGATAAGTTTTTGTTTATCAAACTTGTCTGCATGATGCCAATACCGGCCATCTTCGATGAAATAACCCAGCTCTGCCTCGCGTTGCAGGCCTTTTGTGATGACAGCGCTATCCGGTTCAGGCTGTTGCCGGTTAAATTCAAAAAATGCGTCCAGCGTGATGCGCGGATAGAGCAGGCGCGATGGCCCGTTCGATATATTCCAAACCTGTGTGCCCTGTTGATGGGCAAGGGCATAAAAACGCGCCGAACTGGCCTCAAGAGAGGTAAGGGAAATATCATCGCGCAACGGGTCAGGCGTGCCCGTGCCATAAAAATGGGTTGCCTGATTTTTCGGGTAATGCATATCACAGCCCAGATGGGCGATATGGTGCGGGCGCAATGCATCCAGACACCAATAGGCGGCGGTATAGGCCATGGTTCCGCCGGCATAGACAAAGCCCCCAAAGCGGTTTTGGGCAGGGACAAAGGCACGCTCATCTATCAGGCTTTGCTGCTTGTCCATTTGGGTGGGCATTCTGTCGGCTGGAAAATCATAAGGATAGACAAGATGCGTCCAGTGGGGCGTGGCCCGCCAGGCATTATTGATCACAATCACATAGTCAAATTGATGCAAGGGCCAATCTGCTGCCAGTTGGGCATCCGGGCCAGAGCCAAGTATCAGGGCAGTCACGGGGTGCGGCATAGTCTTATTCCGGGGTGTTTCAATCATGAATATATCAGAAAGGGCTGTGGCCAATAAAAAACAGGCATCGTTTTTTTAAAGGAACAATGCCTGTTTTATATCAATAGCTGAATAAAAAGTGCAGTTTTTACTTATCGGCGCCAATTTGTGCCCATTCCGGTACCCAGCCAGGATAGCTGGAGCAGGCAGAAAGTCCGGTAAGCGCAAACGCGATCAAGCAAACTGAAATGATTTTTTTCATAATATCCCCCTCATCATTAAAATCTAATACAGCCTATTCGCTGAATGCGGGGCTGTCACCTGTTTTACCCGGAATTTTTTTTTAAAATGGGGAAAAATAAAAAAAGGGGCGGTCTTGCCCGACTAATTGCCGGAAATGACCGCCACCTTAAAAAAAGTTTTGCAAAAAAAAGTTAAACAGCTTTCAGATTTACTGCGGCTGTTTTGCCGTTTTTGCCTTCTTCCAGATCGTATGAAACCTGCTGACCTTCTTGCAGGTCAGTCATACCAGAACCCTGAACAGCAGAGATATGAACAAACACATCTGTATCGCCTTCTTCTGGTGCAATAAAGCCATAGCCCTTTGTGGTGTTAAACCATTTGACAGTGCCAGTTGCCATCTTCGTCTCCTAAATTATCGGTTAAGCCTGACAACTTGCATCAAATAATGTCAAAAATTGTTAAGCTGTATTTTCAAACGTGAAAATACCATGCCTATATGTCATGGCTGTGCAGTAATTTCCACTTTTTTCTTTATTTTTCTGCTAAATTGGGTGCAAAAGCTGCTTTTTTTGCCCGATTATGCTCCCGGCTCGCCCCAAACATTGCATAAAACCCCTCCGATTGATGGTAATGCGATATCTGCTGAAGACAGAGATGTCTGCCAAAAAAGCGCGGAGGAAGTAACTGGACAGGCACAAGACCCTTTTTAAATCACCCGGAGCTTTTAAATCACCCGGAGCAATTCTTTTTCTATGTGGTTTTTCAACCTGTCAAAAGTGGCCTGAAAGGCGGCCTCTATCTCTGCATCCGAACCGGTTACGCCAGCCGGATCAGGCAGCCCCCAATGCAGGCGCCTTGCCGGGCCATGAAAGACAGGACAAGGCTCGTTGGCCGCAGAATCGCAAATCGTTATGACAATATCAAATGGGCTGTTTTCAAATATGTCCCATGATTTGCTGAAAAGTCCGCTGGCAGGAATTTTATGTTTTTTCAAACTTGCCAGAGCCATCGGATGGGCAAAGCCGGTTGGCTGGCTGCCGGCACTTTCAGCCTGAAGTTTTTCACTGCCAAGATGATTGGCTATCGCTTCTGCCATCAGGGAACGACAGGAATTTCCAGTACAAATAAACAGAATTTTTTCCATGGATTGCCAGCATATCCAAAAATATAATACACCTTAACTTTTGGACAAAAAGATTACAGAAATGTGACAAAATGCGCCTTTCCAGAGAAAAACTTTCTTTTTCACGCGAGCAGACTTAACCCTTTTATAAAAAGGCGTTAAAGGTGCTGGCCAAAGGCATAATATTGTCATTTATGGGCTGTCATTTATGGGCTGTCAGAGCAAATGACGCGACAGGCTGAAAAAAAGGGGGGCTTATGTCCGAGGTGGTGATATATCACAATCCGCGATGCAGTAAATCGCGTCAAACGCTGGCACTTATCCGCGATAAGGGTATTGAGCCAGATGTTATTTTATATCTGGAGGGCATATTAACGCCCGAAGATATCGCGCATACCCTGGATTTGCTGGGGATGCAACCGATAGATATTATCCGCAAAAATGAAGCCGAGTTTAAAACATATTTTGGCGATGCAGATAAATTGAGCGACACAGAATTAATTACCGCGATGGCGCGCCACCCCAAGGTCATCGAACGCCCCATTGTAATCGCCCGAAAGAGGGCGGTTATTGGCCGCCCTCCTGAAAATGTTCTGGATATCCTCTAGATGGCCGGGTTTTTTTAAAGGATAAGGGTTCTGAAATGTTAAGGTTTTTCACAATTTTCCCGGTGTCATTACTATTAATACCCCAAATGATACCCCAAATTATACCCTTGGGTCATGCAGCGGTTAAATGGAATAATGGCGGGGCAAAGGATGATAAGTCTGACCCGGAAAAATATTGGCGCAAGGCCGAAAAGGCCAAAGAATGCCATGGGTCTGCCTTTGACCATTTCAAGGATGGGAAAGTTCAAAAAAAGATACCCGTCAGCGATGATATATATAGCAGTATCTCAACACCCTTTGGCCTGAATAATAGCCAGCAATGCAAATTCAACCGGATTGATCTGGCCGCACAAATCGTGCCTGAGCCGATGATAGATGCCCAGATAAACTCAAAATATGGCGGCGATGATCACAAGAGATTTGCCCCCTATTATGAATTTCTAGTTGTGAATATTGGCCTTAACAGAATACAGCCAAATGATGTGGCGCAAAAACGTCTATATCAATTTTTGACCCGCTGGGCGGCTGCCGATGCGTTGCGCAAAAATATCCGCTTTACCCTTATGAAGGAATTTCGCCTTGATTATCACATTCAGATTTTCATCCCCCTTGCGATAATAGCCTATGCCGATATTTCTGCCTCTCTTGACAGCAAAGAAAAACAGCAGATAGGGCAATGGATTAATCGCCTGGTCGAAGATAGCCAAAAATCGGTTTTTATGACACGTCAGGATAACAAAGCCTATCTTAAGCATCTCATCGCGCTGATGTGGGGGATT
>JAURQT010000046.1 GCA_030835985.1 Alphaproteobacteria bacterium | reverse complement strand
GGAAAAAACCGGGTCATTATGGGATATCATGGGAATTCATGGTAGTCAATGGGAAAGCCTGCCAATTTAAGGAAAAATTAAGCTTTTTCAATCATTTATTAGAATTGACTTAAAGAAAAACAGATAACTATTTATTTTATCTGAATTTTACTGTAATTCAGGGTGAGTTGTTCTGGTTATGTTCTGTTTTTACGGGATTTTTCCCCGATTTCAGCGGCACAGAATCGGCACAGAATCGCGCCAGAATCGGCACCAGAAACAGGGTTCTGGAAGGGGGATCAGGAATGGGGATCAGATATTGGGAGACGACCTGTGTTTACGCGAGGTGATGGACAGATGAAATCAGTCCGGCTGGTACAGCAGAAATGTTCAGGGCATGGGAGGAAAGGGGGGCGGGTAGAGCCTGCTACTCATAATGGCTCCACATTCGCAGGATTTTGACGGTTCTTTCGGTCTCCAAAACCTGATAGACCAGTCGATGTTGAATATTAATACGGCGTGAATATGCCCCATTCAGATTCCCCACCAGCTTCTCAAAGCGCGGCGGGGTGGCAAGCGGGTCTTCGGCCAGAAGTGCCAGCAATTCTTCGGTTTTCTTTTGCAGATTTACAGCTTTAATTTTTTTTGCGTCTTTATTGGCCTCTTTAGTATAGACCAGCCGCCAGCGCATATTACCTAATCCCAATCAGGGGTTTCAGTGCAATCAGTACTATCTGTCTGCATTCCCTTGCGGATGCTTTCCGCCATGCCAGGAATGGCGTTCAGATAGAGCGTTTCTTCAATGACGCGCCAATCCTCTTCGGATATCAGGACAGCATTGCCACGCCTGCCTGTGATAAGGGCAGGCTCATGGCTTTGATTTACCGTATCAATCAGGGAAAAGAAATCTGCCCGTGCTTTGGATGATGAGATCGGGATCATAACAAGCTCTCCTGAATAATTTTACGATAGATTTGTACATTATTTTGTACAATTCGTCAATAATAAGAATAGAGAGCCTGTAATCATGGTTATCTGTCACAGGGCCAGAGATGTCAGCAGGGCCAGAGATGTCAGCAGGGAAGGGGAGAGTGTGCGTGAAGAAAGGCTATTTTTTTTTCAGACATACCTTTGCGACATGCTTGCCCTGCTGACTTTTTATCTCAGACCTTGTCCGTTTTATCTCAGACCGTTGTCCGTACGCGATACGTTCCTTTGCGCAATTTACACCCTATTTTCCAATTACGGCATAATTAAGGCATTGCGGGCAGAGCCGGCATAATCGCGGGATAAAGACAGGAAAAAAAGAAAGCGTGAGCAGATAGCCTGTAAGCCGGGTTCTGTATAAAAGGCGCCGGGGCGCCATTTATGATAGCTATTCGTCTGGGACGCCTGTTACCAGTCGCCTCTAGCAACCTACCCGGACATCTCTGGCAGGATCACCAGTGCTGCAATGCAGCCATGCCCCTACATGGTCTTGCTTCGGATGGGGTTTACCCTGCCAGCCCTGTCACCAGTTCTGCGGTGCGCTCTTACCGCACCTTTTCACCCTTACCTGACCTTGAATGATCAGGCGGTTTGTTTTCTGTGGCACTTTCCCTGAGGTCGCCCTCGCTGGACGTTATCCAGCATCCTGATCCTGTGAAGCCCGGACTTTCCTCTGACAAGAATATCCTGCCAGCAGCTATCCGGCTATCTGCTCACCGATTTGCACATAGCGCGTTTGTTGTGAATTTGTCAAATAAAGCTGTCTTTGATGCGGGGCAGGGCCGGATTAATCTGTCTGGATTTGTTCGCGCAGAATTTGTTCGCGTAGAATTTGTTCGCGTAGAATTTCCAGCTCCAGCCAGCTTTCCTCTTTTTCGGCTATATCTGTTTTATCCTGTGCGGTTTGTTTGGCCAGCTTTTCATACCCTTCGGCATCGCTGGCAAAAAAATCCATATCGGCCAGCTTTATTTCTGCCTCTGCAATGCGGGCGCGCAAGGCATCTATTTCCTTTGGCAGCTGTTCCAGCTGATAAACCTGTTTATAGCTCAGCCGGTTTCGGGCGGCCTTGCTGAGGGTTTCGGCCGGGCGGTTCTGGCGGGTTTTGCCAGATTGTTTTTTAGTATTTTTGCCAGCTTTGCGTTCAGTATTCTGTCGCCGCCTGTCCAGATAATCGCTATAGCCGCCAGCATGGGGAACAATTTTGCCGTCTGCTTCAAATGCCAGAACCCCTGTGACGGTGCGATCCAGAAAATCGCGGTCATGGCTGACAATCAGCACGGTGCCATCATAATCGGCAATGACTTCTTGTAGCAGGTCAATGGTTTCCATATCCAGATCATTGGTCGGCTCGTCCAGCACCAGAAAATTATGGGGCTGGGAAAAAATACGCGCCAGCAACAAGCGGTTTTGCTCGCCCCCTGAGAGCGTGCCGGTGCGCTGGGTCATTTTATAATCATCAAATAGAAAATCGCGCAGATAGCTGGTGACATGGCGCGGCTTGCCATCAATTTCGATGGTATCGCCGCCATCCGGACACAGGGTTGTCCAGGGGGTGCTATCGGGATTTAGCCGCTCGCGGTTCTGGTCAAAATAGGCCGATAACAGGCCAAAACCGGTTTTAACATGACCTTTATCGGGGCTGCGTTCGCCCAGCAAGGTGCGGATAAGGGTGGATTTGCCAATCCCGTTTGGCCCGACAATGCCCAAACGGTCGCCGCGCCGGATAATGGTGTTAAAATGTTTCACCAGATTTACCGGCTCTGGCCGGGCAGGGATATCCACGCTCAGATCGCGTGCCTCCAGTACAATTTGCCCGCCGCCTTCTGCCTTGCCGGTATTCATCGACATCTGGGCGATAAGCTGGCCGCCCTGACGGGCGCGTAATTGGCGCATTTCCTGTAATTCGCGCAAGCGTCCCTGATTGCGTTTGCGGCGCGCGCTGATCCCCTGATGCGACCATCTGGTTTCCTCGGCAATTTTCCTGTCCAGTTTATGCAAGCGCACCGCCTCTTCGGCCAATATACCCTCTGACCAGTCCTCAAACTGATCAAAGTTGCCTTCGCGCCGACGCAAGGTGCCCTGATGTATCCAGATAATGCCAGTGCCAAGGGCGCGCAAAAACGCCCGGTCATGGCTGATAAGGATCAGCGCCCCGGAACGTGCCCTTAGCATATCTTCCAGCCATTCAATGGTCGGCAAGTCCAGATGGTTGGTCGGCTCATCCAGCAGCAAGACTTGCGGGTCGGTTATCAGGGCGCGTGCCAGCGAGGCACGTCGGCGCTCGCCCCCGGACAGCCCATCTGTCATTCGCGCCGGATCCATGCCCATTTTATCCAGCATCGCCTCTGCACGGTGGCTTTGTTTGATCCGCTCGGCTGTGGTCAGGTCGCTTGCCTCATCCAGCCCTTGCAGAACATAAGAAGAAAGGCTCATACTGCCTTTAAACTGGGGGGATTGCGGTAAATAGGCTATCTGGGCAGAAGGGGCAATCCAGCGGCTGCCTTCATCAGGTTCCAGCTGGCCGGCAATAAGCTTCATCAGGGTTGATTTACCTGCTCCGTTTCGGCCAACAAGGGCCAGCCTGTCGCCCGCAGATACCGATAAATCGACATGGCGCAACAACCATCTGTCACCCAGATTAACGCCCATATCCGCGATGCTCATCAATGGTGGCGCCATATCCTGTCCCTGTTTTACTGTAACGATGTGCGGTTATGCCGTGCGGTTATGCCGTGCGGGCGCGAATTTGTCCAGCCAATGTCTGATAGGCATGGTTAATCTGGGCCAGCCTGTCTGTCGCGGCTGAAATAAATTCCTCTGGCATACCGGCGGCTATCAGCTGGTCGGGGTGATGGGTGCGTGCCAGCGCTTTCCATGCGGCTTTGGCTTCTTCCAGGCTGGCATCTGGCGCGATCCCCAGGATTAGATGCGGCGGCGGGCTCTCACCGCTATAAATATCGGATAGCCTGTTAAAGCCAGCTTCATCATAGCCGAAAATATGGCCAACTTCGGACAGATATGCCCATTCTTCGGCCGTGATCGCCCCATCTGCCCGGGCGATGGTAAATAATAAATCCAGCAATTGTTCCAAAATGGCCGAGCGCGGGCCAAACAGCTCGACCGTTTGGCGTGCATAGGCAGCAAAGCCTTCCGGCGTTTGTCTGGCAAGATCCCAGAATTTGCCGACCCGTTCGACATCTTTTTGCGGAATGTCCACGCGCGCGCGAAAGGCCTCTATTTCGGCTTTGGTGACCATGCCATCTGCTTTGGCCATTTTCGCAGACAGGGCAATCACCGCCACGGTAAACGCTACTTTGCGGGCTTGTTCCGGGTCTGTCTGGCGGCGAATTTGCTGTTCGGCAAACAGACCGGCTGCCGCGCCCAGCAGGCCGCCTATAGGCCCGCCTACGGCCAGCCCGGCTGCCCCGCCTATCAATATTCCCCAGATGGTCATATCTGCCTACCTTCTTTGCCATGTGCGATGGATTAATTAGAATTTGCCATGCACAGGCTTGCAGTTCTATACTCCGGCCAACGGATAACAGATGCCTTTTTTGTATTTCCGGAACGTTATAATTTTCCAGAACTTTATAATTTTAGGTCTTTATACAGAGATTAACGGGATGAAACAAACACCAGGCCCATCAAGTGAGGACAAAACATCCCCGTTATTCGATTATCGGGGGCTGAAATGCCCTTTGCCGGTGCTAAAGGCGCGCCGGGCTCTATCCCAATTAGAGGCAGGGGCAAATGTAACCATTCTGGCCGATGATCCGGCTTCCCCTCTGGATATGGCGCATTTTTGCCAGACAGAAGGCCATCACCTGCTCGCCTCGCAAGAAGTGAATGGTTTTTACCGCTTTATCCTGATGAAAGCCTCTTAATACAGGGATTTATTGTGATGTCTTGTTATAGGCATCAAAGGCGCTCTCTCGTTCCTGATAATACCAGGCGATTTCGGCTTCTCTTGACAGGCTGTGTGCCAGCAACCCCAACTGCCGGGCAGTATCAAAAAACCCCCTGGCTGGCCGTTCATGCAGGCGCGAGACAATTATGGCCGCCCGCAATGGCTGGCCGGTTGCGGCATCTTCTGTCATCAGTTGTTCCAGCCATAAGGTTAATTTATGGATACGATGCGGGGCCGGGATGCCGGCGAGCCGAGCCAGCCCGTCATAGGTGATAATCTGCCCGGATTTCAGCGCTGCAAGCACGGCTTTCTCGGCGCGTATTTGCCAGTCTTTATCTGTCTGTGTCATATCTCTTATCCGTTTCTGGCAGACAAATATCTATTCCTTTTTCTTGTGATAATAGACATTTCTATTGTAAGGGTTCTAGCATGACCTTTCTACGATCGCTTTTGTTTAATCTTGCTTTTTACGGGCTAACGACTATTTTGGCGTTTTTGCTGGTCCCCTGTTTGGTGGCGTCGCGCACCGCACAGGCGGCTGGCCGCTTTTGGGGGTGGCTGACCCATAAATTATTATATATCGCTGGCCTGACCCACCGCAATGAAGGCGACCGCCATTTGGGCGCACAGGTAATATATGCGGTAAAGCACCAGTCTGCCTGGGAAACACTTATTTTATACTGGCAGCTTGGCGCCCCGGTAGTGGTGCTGAAAAAAGAGCTGATGTATATCCCCGTTTTAGGCTGGTTTTTTGCGAAAGCCGGCTGTATCGCACTGGACAGAAAGGCTGGCATGGCCGCTTTGCGTCATTTGCGCACGCAGGCAGAAAAAACCAAAAGATCCGGGCGTTCTATCCTGATATTTCCGCAAGGCACGCGGGTGCGCGCGAACCAGCCCCATCCCTATCAGATAGGGGTGTTCGCCCTTTATGAGCAAACCGGCCTGCCGGTTATTCCTGTCGCTCTGAATTCCGGGCAATTTTGGAGCAGGCGCGGCTTTACCAAAAAACCTGGCCAGATTTGTGTTAGCTATCTGCAAGCGATGCCAGCCGGATTAAAGCGCAAGGTGTTTATGCAGCAATTGGAACAGCAGATAGAGACGCGCACGTCAGAGCTTGAAGCTGCCCTGCCGGACGCCCATATCAGATAGACCAGCTCTTTTTTAGTAAAAACATGGCCGGAGATAGAAAATATGGCCGGAGATAGAAAATATGGACGGTGAAAATTTCCATGAGAATTATCAGCGCAATGTGCTGGGCGGCCGGTTGCAATCCTGTTCGACCAGTCCTGTGACCGGCTTTTTCCGCGATGGGTGTTGTCATACAGGGCCCCAGGATGTCGGTAGCCATACTGTCTGTGCGGTAATGACAGATGCCTTTTTGGCCTTTAGTCTGGCCGCGGGAAATGATTTATCGACCCCGCGCCCGGAATTTGATTTTCCCGGCCTGAAAGCAGGGGACAGATGGTGTTTATGTGCGGCCAGATGGGAAGAGGCCCGGCGTTCCGGGGCGGCTCCGCACGTGGTGCTGGAAGCCACAAACAAGGCGGCTCTGGCTATTGTTCAGCTTGACCATCTAAAGGCTTATGCGGCATCATAAGAGCTGTTCATACCCAAACTGCCAGCAATGATGCGATGATAGAACAGATGATTAAATCCGGGAAAAAAGAGAGCGATAAGGGCGCTTCATCTGACCGTCATTTATGGTATGTCTGGATGGGGCTGATGCTCATCGCTGTTGTGCTGTTGCCCTTTATTGTGCGTGAGGGTGCGCTGGTGCGCGCGATTGCCGATATGTGTATGGCCGCTTTGGGCGGCTAGGTTTCACGCGCTATCGGTGCCAAACTCTCTTGATTTGCCACGCATAGAATATTGTATATAAGAAAATTCTAAATTGTGTTCTGCGAATAGAAATTTTTGTGTTAAGCTTTTGACGGGGAAGTTTTTTGATGGCTTTCAAGAGGGGTGCCCCCTGTTGAGTTGGGACCGGCTAGGATTACTCAATCAAGGGACACAGTGTTTTTACGACCGGTTTTTTGAATTGGACTAGCCTTAAAAAAAACTTCCCCACCCGGATATGATATTTTTCCATATTGTGGAAGGTTTTTGTCGCCAGAAAATCAATTATCTGGAAAATCAATTATCTGTAAGGGCAAGCAGCTGTGGCTCTAACCGCTCAAACGCTTCAACCGAAGAAGGCAGGCTATTTTTCCAGCTATCGCCTGCGTTGTTATCGGCGGCATCTGAAATAAATTTAAAAGCACGCAAGGGGATATTTTCATGCCAGGCAATTTTTGCCAGTGCGAAAAGTTCCATATCCACAATATCGCATATTAATTCAGGGGGGCTATCGCTGAACCTGTCTGCCGTGCCGCAACAAATCGGGCTATCGGATAATTTTATCACAGCAGGGCAGTCATCAAAAGGGGTTGTGCCAAGGGCAATCCCAAGCGGGCGGACATCCATATCACATTGAACGGCTGTGCCAACTTCCACCACCTTGCCCAGGCCGTTGCGAATGCCGCCTGCCGTGCCGTAATTGATCAGCAAGCCCGGACGATGGTTGGCAATGGCTTTCATACATGCATAGCTGGCGTTTATTTTGCCAACGCCGGTAAATACCACATCCCATCTGTCGGTTATATCGCCAGGTATTTCGCTTTCCAGTGCCACTATTAATAATGGTTTTCTGGGTAATAATGGTTTTCTGGATAAAGATTTTTCAGGTACCAAGGCTTTTTCGGACATCTCTTTTTTTTCCTTATTCCTTGCGGTGATAGTTGCCTGGATAAAATGCTTCTATTTCTTGACCGGGCTATATCACAATGTTCTTATAAGATAGAAAATATCGGTCGGGCTTTTTAGCCCGATTGTTTTATGTGCTGATTATTCTATTTGATTTAAAAAAACTTGTGCAGGAAAAAGCTATGCAAACACGTAAATTAGGGACATCCGGTATTGAGACATCTGCGATCGGGTTGGGGGCAATGTCCTTTACCAATTTTTATGGTTCATGCACGGATGAAGAATCTGCAGACGTGCTCTCTGCCTGCCTTAATTTGGGGGTGACGCATATTGATACCTCCAATGTCTATGGGATGGGTGTGTCCGAACAGCGTATTGGGGCTTTTCTTGCCCGGCAAGGTAGCCAGAAAAACAGTTTATTTAATATCGCCACAAAGGCAGGTATTTGCCGCGATCCGGAGACAGGAACACGCGGCTTTGATAATTCAGCCGAACATCTGGAAGCAGAGCTGGATAAAAGCCTTGCACGGATGGGCATTGATTGTGTGGATTTATTTTATGTCCATCGCCGGCAGCCGGAAATCCCTATCGAAGAGGTAGCAGGCTCGCTTGGCAGGCTGGTTGAAAAAGGCAAAACCAAATCTATCGGCTTTTCCGAGATTGCGCCTTCTTCGCTGCGGCGTGCCCATAGTGCCTATCCGGTAGCAGCGGTACAGTCTGAATATTCTTTATCCACCCGTTCGGTGGAAATGGGCCTGATGCAGGCCT
>JAURQT010000045.1 GCA_030835985.1 Alphaproteobacteria bacterium | reverse complement strand
TGATATTGCTGACCTCCAACCTCGGCTCTGTGCCTTTATTAGCCCTGGCAGATGACCGCCCGGTCGATGATGCCAGAGAGGAGGTGATGGAAGAGGTACAAGATGCCTTTCGGCCGGAATTTTTAAACCGGCTGGATGCGATATTACTGTTCCAGCGCCTGAGCCGCGGCCATATGGGCGCGATTGTCGATATCCAGTTTAAACGGCTGGAAGCCCGGCTTCGGGCCAGGGATATCCAGCTTACCCTGGGCGAGGATGCTCGTAACTGGCTGGCCGAAAAGGGCTATGATCCGCAATATGGGGCACGACCACTTAAAAGGGTGATGCAAACAGAGCTGCAAAACAAGCTGGCAGAAGCCCTGCTGGCAGGTGATATCAGCGACGGGTCTCTGGTGGGGATAAGCCATATAGATGTCCCTGCTGGGCTGGGCTTTGATATCCAGACACCCCCGATAGCGGCTTCTGCCTGATAGCCAGACATTCACATTCACGCTGAGAACAGGGCAATAACGCATCTTGCGTTGTTCTCAAGCCTTTTTCGGCCTATCTTAAACAGCGCAGGATAACGATCCTTCTGCCAGAGGAGGCGGAAATGGCGATGCAAGGCAAAACATCTCTACCGGTACAGCTATTGCCTTTGCGCGCGCCCCTGCCGTTACTGGCCAGGCTGTTATCGGCCGTCATCATCTGGCTGGTGGCCAGCCTTGCCCCGGCATGGGCAAAAAACTCTGTCTGGCTGGATGACACAACCGAGCTGCGCTATAGCAAAGGCCATTACAAGGCAGATGGCCGTCATGTAAATGGTATTGATATTGATATAAGCGATGTGGATATTTTTGAAAAAGGTATCCAGAGGGGCTTTGCCGAACAGCTGACCCTGAAAACAGACGGGCTGGCAGATGATATTGTCGCCATTGAAAATCTGCTGATCAAGAATTTCTCCTATGCCTCGGACAAACAGGAAGTTATTACCATTGCCTTTATGTCCGGCCAGCATTTAATGCTGGTTGATGATGACCGTATCGAGGCCTATCGCCAGCGCCATAATGGCAATCAACCCTTGCGCAGCCAGGCAGAAATAAGAGATATATCTGTTTATTCTGAACGCGATAATCTGGAAATTCAGATTGCCGGCATTACGCTGGACGGGCTGTTGACCTCGGCACAATTTGACGCGTTGCCCGATAGCACCCGCAGCCAGCTTGCCCTGAACGGGCTGGTATTGCGGCAAATGCTTGGCGGGCGTTTTCCCGGTGAAATAGACGCCTTTTTTACCATTCTGGGAAAAGATGAGCTGGCATTGATATCACCCTTGATTTTGACAGCCGCAAGACAGGCGATACCTTGCAAATATTTGGCAAGCTGGCGCTCTCTGCGACCAGCCTTGCAGATATCACCACCGATTTTCAGATGGATTTGACCAGAAATGACTATCAGGCGCTCAGCCAGATGACCGAATATCTTGTCCAAACACCCAATCCGGCCGCCCAGCAAGCAGTTGGCATGGCGCTGCTTGCCAGCCTTTCCAGCCTGTCTGTCGATATAACCGATAAAGGGATGCTGGATCTATTTACCCGTATCCAAGGCAATCAGGGCATCAATATCGCCATATTGATGATGCAGGTCAGCCTGTCCGAAGCTATTCCCCGCCATGCGCTGGCCATCAGCACGCCTATTGCTGCCTTTTTGCAACAGGGCGGGGCACTGGCCTTGCGTACACAGATTGCCCCGCGCTTCTCGCCGGCCGAGATACTGGCCCTGCAATTTGACCCCGAACAGCTGATCGACCGCACCGGGCTAGAACTGCACCACACCCCCGAATAGGCAGGGATAGTTTGAAAGCGGGCAACTTCTGTTATTAAGATAATACTTTGTCACCTTAATTTTGAAGAGATTTATAAAAAACAGATGAATAGAAAACAACTTACACAATTTTTGGAAACTGAGTTTCAACAGGTTGCTGATGATTTTGAAATCATTTTAAGCCAAAGCAAGTCTCTTCAAGTAATAATGAGGATATCTGACAAACACCTCCGACCAGGTGGAACAGTTTCAGGCCCATCGATGTTTGCACTTGCAGACGTTGCATTCTATTTAGCAATTTTAGAAAAAATTGGCCCTAAAGCATTAAGCGTTACAACTAGTGCTACGATAAATTTTATGAGGAAACCCTCAAATGCACCTCTTTTAGCAATACCCAAAATTCATAAGTTGGGCAAACAACTGGTCGTAGGAAATGTAATGATATATGCTGTCTCAGATAATCATTTGACTTCACCCATAGCTTCTGCCTCCCTCACTTACTCCATACCGCCTGTAAAGGCATAAAACGTGACTGTAAAAATAGCAAAACTCCCATTATGGCTCATTGCTCTGGGCACAGGCAGTGCAGTTATGGGTATTACTTTGATCACACCTGCTCTTCCTATTGTTGCAGAAGAATTGGAAGTGTCTGCTGAAAAAGTTCAGCAACTACTTACAATTTATCTATTTTTTCTTGCTATCGGCCAACTAATCGTAGGACCATTATCTGATGTTTTCGGACGCAGATTTTTCTTTGCGATAGGTTCGCTTTTAATCGGATTAGCAGGAACATTCGCAATTTTGGCAAAAAACATTGATTTGTTAATTTTTTATCGTGCCATACAAGGTCTTGGTGCAGCAGCTTGCTTATCAATGGGGCGCACAATAATTAATGATTTTTTTGATAAAGTTAACGCTTCAAAAGCTATGGCAACGGTACAAACCATTCAAGCGATAGTTCCGATGATGAGCCTATCCTGCGGTGGGGCATTAGTATTCTATACCGGCTGGCAGGGGGTAATGTTCCTAATATCTATTGCTGGGGTTATAATATTTTTTGGCTCGTTTTTTTTATTGCCTGAGACAAATTTGGATAAAATACCACATCTCAAATTTACGATTGTTAAAGAAAGCTATATTGACGTTATAAAAAATAGGCTATTTTTGCTCTATCTAAGTGTTTCTAGCTTTCAAATTGGAGCGTTTTTCGCACTTAATTCATTTATTCCTTATGCTTATAAAGAACTTGGTAGTTCGGCACTTGCATTTGGCATTTGGTTTTCATTGACGCCATTAGCGTATTTGTTAGGTAATATTTTCAATCGTTTTTACATGATAAAACGAGGCTTGGAAAAAGCTATCTTAATTGGTTGCGCTTTGTCTGTTTTTTCCGTCTTACTTATGGCTTTTCTAGATTTAACAAATTGGCAAAGTCCACTCAGACTAGCCATACCCTGTATCATATTTGGTTTTGCAAATGGTCTTACAGTTGCTAATGCAACAATAGGCGGGCTTAATTCGGTTAGCAAAGGCGTTGGGACAGCATCAGGTTTGATAGGCTCAGTCACTATGATTGTTGGGGCTCTATCAGGTGCCCTTTTAATATTCTTTGGCGCTGACAAATCATCTCTAACTGGTATTTTAGGACTTTTGATTATGATAATCTTTTCTTTGTGGAGTTCTTTCCAAATTTATTTAGCAAACCTAAAGAAATAATTACCTAAAAATTTTTTCGATATATAGCTACATAAATTGAAATTTTACCCACTTTGCCAACTTAAATGAGGATTATCTCACCTAGGTTTGTCTGATGGCTGAGCTCTGATTTAGAAAAACGATCACAGCCGAATTAAGCCATTGCATTCCAAAAAGTTCTTTAAATTTGAATAACGATCCATTGTTAGCTTTCATGGAAGCTTTTCCACAGCCACCCGACTGGCAAGCTCATCCCTGTTCAATAAAGCGTAAGGCGACGTCTTTTACCTATAGCGCACCTTAACTAGAGATGGGCAACAAGATGCTCTAAGCCGAGAGGCCGCGTTCCATCAGCCGTGTCATGCGCCGGGCAAAGTCGGTCAGGCTGGCGGGCGGCCGACCTTCAAGAATTTGTGCCTGATCCAGCAGCATTTTTGCGGCATCCTCAATCAGTTCCGGGTCGGCATTACCGGAAATCTGGCTGGCCATCCCCTTGATCAGCTTGTGTTCGGGGTTGATTTCCAGAATACGCGGGCTGCCGGCAAAATCCTTGTTATGGGCTTTCATAAGCCGTTCCATTTGGATATCCATCCCCTCTTCATCGGCGACCAGACAGACAGGGCTATCGGTCAGGGTTTTGGACAGGCGCACATCTTTTATACTCTCGCCAAGAGTCGTTTTTACCCTGGCTATCAGGGGCGCAAATTCCTTGTTTCGGGCATCCTCATCTGGCTGTTCTTCATCCTTTTTGGCATCTGTTTTCGGGGCAACCTTATCCAAATCAGAAACGCCCCTTGTGGCAGAGGCAAAGCTCTTGCCTTCAAATTCGGTGACCGCCTGCATCCAGAACTCATCTACCGGATCGGTCATCAGCAGCACATCAATATCGCGGGCGCGGAACCCTTCCAGATGGGGCGAGTTTTCCGCCTGTTCCGGGGTTTCGGCCGACAGGGTATAGATTTTATCCTGTTTTTCCGGCATGGCCGCCACATAATCGGCCAGGCTGACAAGCGCGCCCGATCGTGCCGAACGGAACAGACATATCTCCAGAATCTTGTCCCGATTTTCATAATCTTCATACAAGCCTTCTTT
>JAURQT010000044.1 GCA_030835985.1 Alphaproteobacteria bacterium | reverse complement strand
CAAAATGATAGGCATCGGGCAGAAAAATACCGCCACTATTACACAGGCTTTTTGGAATATGGGCAAAGGGCCGGGCAAGCCGGGTAAACTGTTCCAGCTGTGCCTGGTTAGTGCTATCTGACGGGTCATCCGAGCAGGCCAGATGGCTCATCACCAGTGATAGCTCTAATGCGTGCAGGACATGCAAGGGGTCAGATAAAAATACATGGCTGTCGGTGCCAAATCCCAGCCGGTTCATGCCAGTATCAATATGCAAAATTGCGGGCAAAGCAGATTGTGTTTTTACCGGATAGGCGGCCAGCCATTCTGCCTGTTCGGGGCTGTTGATAACAGGGGTGAGGTGATGGGCATGAAAGGTCTCCAAATCGGCCTGGCGAAACCCTTCCAGGACGGCAATTTGCGCCCCATCATATCCCTGTTCGGCAAAGGCAGCAGAAAGGCGCACCCCTTCTTCCAGCTGGGCGGTGAAAAACAGGCGACATCCAGCCTGATAGAGGGCAGCGGAAACCGCCGCCATCCCCAGCCCATAGCCATTTGCCTTTACTGCTGCGGCTGTTTGGGTCGATGGGCCTGTCTGATGGTCTAAAAACCGGTAATTATGGGCGATGGCCTGAAGGTTGATATGAAGCCGCGAAGAAGTGGTCATCTTTATATGCCTTACCGCCATGAAATATTGAAAGCAGAAATTTTAAAAACTTTCAGGTAAACTATCTGGGCTGGCCAGGTCAGAAAAGCGGGTAAATCGCCCTTCAAAGCTGACATTGGCGATACCAACCGGGCCGTGACGCTGTTTTGCAATAATAATCTCGGCTGTGCCGTTTGATTTTTCCAGCCTTTCCTGCCAAAGCTGATAGCGCAGGTTGAATTTCTCTTCTGTCTCGGTTTCTTTTTGCACTGGCTCGCTTTTGTTCAGGTAATATTCCTCGCGATAGACAAACATCACCACATCGGCATCCTGTTCGATTGAGCCGGATTCGCGCAAATCTGCCAGATTGGGGTGTTTATCCTCGCGCTGTTCTACGGCACGCGATAATTGCGAGAGCGCCAGAACCGGTACATCCAGTTCCTTGGCGATGGCCTTTAAAGAGCGGCTGATATTCGAGATTTCCTGTACCCGGTTTTCCGGGCGCGAGCCAAGCTGGGCTTGCAATAGCTGCAGATAGTCAATCACAATCAGGCCTAATCCTGTTGTTCGTTTCAGGCGGCGCGCACGGCTGGCCAGCTGGCTTACCGACAAAGCAGGGGTATCATCGATATAAAAGGGGGCTTTGGCGATTTGATCGCTGGCCTCAACCAGCCCCATAAATTCTGCACTGGATAGATTGCCGCGGCGAATGGATTCAGAATCAATTTCTGAACGTTCTGCCAGAATTCTGGTACCCAACTGTTCTGCTGACATCTCGCAAGAGAAAAAAGCCACTGGCACGGGTTCTTCACCTGTGCGGGTGGTCGAGGCCGCATGAAAGGCAATATTGGTGGCCAGAGCGGTTTTACCCATCGCTGGCCGGCCAGCCAGAATGACCAGATCCGATTTCTGCAAGCCGCCCAGCAGATTATTCAAACTGGTCAGCCCGGTACTGACCCCGGATAAATGCCCGTCATTTTGCGCCGCTATTTCTGCCATACGCACGGTTTCGCCCAATATCGTCTCAAAACTGCGCAAGCCATTATCAGAGCTGTCTGTTTCTGCCAGCGAGAACAGATATTGCTCGGCCGCCTCAATTTGCGTCATGGCCGGTTTTTCCAGATCCGGGTTTTGGGCATCATGTGCGACCTGATCCGAAATGCGTACCAATTCGCGCCGCAGATAGGCTTCGTGAATCACTTCGGCATAATTGGGCGCATCCGATACCGAAATGACCCCATCGACCAGATCGCCCAGATAGGCTTCTGCCCCTTCATCACCAAACGCGGTACTATTGGCAAAAAAGGCTTTCAGCGTGACCGGGTTTGCCAGCTGGCCGCGCCCGATAAGCCGTGCAGCAGCTTCATAAATCTGGCCATGAACCGGGTCATGAAAATGGTCTGGACGAAGCGGCATATCCAGCCTGTCCATCACACTGTTATCCAATAGCAAAGCCCCGATAAAGCTTTGTTCTGCCTGAATATTTTGCGGCAAGCTACGCGGCGTGGCAGCGGCCATGATACCTGGCAGGGGCGTTATAATTGTTTCTGAAGCACTATCTGACATACTAGACACGCTAGCAACTTTTTGAAGTTAAGTCTCTTGTGAATATTGTGGATAGTGTGGATAAGTCAAAAAAAATGCCCCACTGATCCAAAAAATCAATGGGGCAATTTTGTTTTTCAAATATCGCGATGGTGAGGGGTTAGCTCTTGGCTTCCTCATCTGCGTCTGCTTCGGCTGCTTCTACTTCGGCTGTATCGGCTTCTGCTTCGGCTGATTCTGGCTTTTCCTCTGCGAGCGGTGCGGCTGTTTCTGCAACCGCTTCTTCCTCGTCAAAGTTGTTTGCGACAATTGCTGAGCCGGTTTCGGTCTGTGTTTTGGCTTCTTCGGCTGAGCGGGCGATATTGACAATCACCTCAACCTGTACTTCGGCATGCAGATTAATCTTTACCGGGAACAGACCCAAAGTTTTTAACGCCTTGTCCATAACAACCTGGCGCTTATCGATATTGTGGCCAGCCTCGGCAACGGCTTCTGCGATATCCTTTGCAGATACAGAACCAAATAGCTGGCCCATTTCAGAGGCAGCACGTACCAGCACAACAGACAGGCCATCCATGTTTTTCATGGTACCTTCTGCGGCGCTTCTGGCTTCTGCGTTACGGCTTTCACGCTCTGCGCGTTCCGCTTCAAACTTTTCCATATTTGCTTTATTTGCGCGTAAAGCCTTGCCGGTGGGCAACAGGTAGTTGCGCGCATAGCCCGGCTTTACCTTTACCACATCGCCTAGCTTGCCCAGCTTGTCCACACGTTCAAGAAGAATGATTTCCATGTTCGTTATCCCTTTTTTACGTGCTTAGCTAATCACATACGGCATCAGCGCCAAATAACGTGCGCGCTTGATAGCTGTTGATAATTCGCGTTGTTTTTTTGCTGATACAGCAGAAATGCGTGAAGGTACAATCTTGCCCCGTTCCGAGGTGAAGCGGGTTAACAGCTTGGTGTCCTTATAATCGATACGCGGGGCATTTGGCCCTGAAAACGGACAGGATTTCCGGCGACGTCCTTGCGGTCTGCGAACCGCGCTGCGCGTGATTTCCAACTTTGTCATCGCTTACTCCTCTGTCTCTGCTGGTGTGTCAGCTTTGTTATCTGTGGCAGGGGCAGGGGCATCCTGTCTTGGTTCTCTGTCCCCGCGCTCGCCGCCACGTGGTGTGCGTTCTGTACGCTGGGCTTGCATCATAATAGAGGGGCCTTCTTCAACCTCTTCGATAGAGATGTTCATAAAGCGCAGAATATCCTCGTTCAGCCCCATAATACGCTCATATTCTCTTAACGTGTCATTATCTGCTTCCAGATTGAGCATGACATAATGGCCTTTGCGGTTCTTTTTCACGCGGTAAGCAAGCGCCCGCAGACCCCAATATTCATGTTTATGGATTTTGCCCCCGCCATTTTCGATAATGGCAGAGAAATCTTTTGTCAGCGCTTCTACATGTTGTGCAGAAACGTCCTGGCGTGCGATAAACACGCTTTCATAAAGCCGCATATAAGTCTCCCTATGGCTTATTGTTTTGGCCATTTCTGGCAAAAACGAACCAGCTCTTTCGGCGTCAAGCTGGCAAGGAAAAAGGGTTTGAGGGTTATGGCGAGCGATAAATTTTCGCCATCATCTGCAAACCGGTTCACGAATAGGCCTGTATATGACGCAAAGCCGAGAAAAAATCAAGTCTTGATTCCTGTCCGGCAATCAGGCCTATATATGGGCGTTAAGGATATTCATTTCACCAAATCTTGAGATAGCGACGGTACCAGGTTTCGCCAGCATCTTTGAGGTAAGATAAAATTGACGGAGGGGTAGGGGTGGCAAAAACAGGCTTTTTATTTCCAGGACAGGGATCGCAAACACCCGGCATGGCCAGCGCATTAGCCGCACAAAGCCCAAAAGCGCGCGACATTCTGGAGGAAATTGACAACACGCTGGGATTTAAACTTTCTGCATTAATGGCAGAGGGCCCGGCAGATGAGTTGCAGCTTACCCAAAATGCCCAGCCTGCCCTGTTTGCCAGCTCTCTTGCAACGCTGAAAACAATAGAGGAAGCTACGGGCAAATCTATTGACCAGCTATGTGATTTTGTTGCCGGACATTCCCTGGGGGAATATTCAGCGCTTTGCGCGGCACAAACATTTGAAGTGGCCAGCACCGCATCGCTGCTCAGATTACGTGGTGAGGCAATGCAAAGGGCTGTCCCTGTGGGGGAAGGGGCAATGGCCGCCCTGTTAGGGGCAGACCTTGAATTGGCAGATGCGGTGGTTGGCGAAGCCAGTGCGGCTGGCCTTGTCGAGATTGCCAATGATAATGCGGCTGGTCAGATTGTGGTAAGTGGCGCAACAAAAGCAGTAGAAGCTGCGATGCAAATTGCCCGGGATAAGGGGTTGCGCCGGGTGATATCGCTGCCGGTAAGCGCGCCTTTCCATTGCGCGATGATGGCACCGGCCGCCGATGTAATGGCAACTGCGCTGGACAAGACAGTTATGCGCGATGCTGGTGTGCCGGTTGTCTGTAATATCACCGCCGGCTCTGAGCAAAGCGCAGACCAATTAC
This sequence comes from Alphaproteobacteria bacterium, assembly GCA_030835985.1. GTDB lineage: Bacteria > Pseudomonadota > Alphaproteobacteria > Puniceispirillales > Puniceispirillaceae > JADHLI01. The sequence continues at coordinate 13,691 of JAURQT010000044.1, read as the reverse complement.
GCAGCAATTTGGTCGCCCAGGTTACCGGGCGGGTACGCTGGCGCGAAACGATGGAATATATGGTGGCAAATGGCGTGACCCGTTTTGTGGAATTGGGGACAGGCAAAGTATTGTCCGGCCTGGCAAAACGTGCCGCCCCGGAGGCAGAAATTTTATCCGTAGATACGCTGGAAGATATCCAGTCAGCCTTTAATCTCTAAAAAATATGAGAGGAAAAAAGATGTTTGATCTAACCGGAAAATCCGCCCTTATCACCGGGGCTAGTGGCGGGATTGGCAGTGCCATTGCCAGCGCGCTGCACGGACAGGGGGCGCAAGTGGTATTGCATGGCACGCGGGCAGAAAAGCTGGAAAGCCTGAAAGCCGAGCTGGGGCAGGGCGCATATGTTCTTACCGCCGATCTTTCTGATCGCGAGGCGGTTTCTGGAATGGTGGAAAAAGCAACAGACATGGCCGGATCGGTGGATATTCTGGTCAATAATGCCGGCATTACCCGTGATAATCTGTTTATGCGGATGAAGGATGAGGAATGGGATGATGTACTGGCAGTGAATATGACCGCTTCCATGTTATTGTGCCGCAGTGCGATGCGCGCGATGATGAAGGCGCGCTGGGGGCGGATTATTTCCATCTCTTCTATTGTCGGGGTAACAGGTAATCCTGGCCAGACCAATTATGCCGCCTCAAAAGCCGGGATGATAGGTTTTAGCAAATCCCTTGCCGCCGAAGTGGCAAGCCGCGGCATTACCGTGAATGTCATTGCCCCGGGTTTTATTGAAACGCCTATGACAGATGTGCTGAGTGACGAGCAAAAGGAAAAGCTGCTGGTGAATGTGCCGGCCGGCAGATTGGGGCAGGGCGATGAAATCGCTGCCGCCGCGCTGTATCTGGCCAGTGATGAAGCAGGATATGTCACAGGTTCAACCTTGCATGTAAATGGCGGCATGGCTATGCTCTAGTCGGGGGGTGTTATCTGCTTGCAGATGGCAATAATCATCCTGAATTGGAAATGGCTGTTAAGGGTATTTTTGTCTGGTATTCTGGTTGCAGTTATGATATCCCCTGCAAAACTGATGGGCAAAAAACCCAATTAAACGGGTGAGCTTAAGCTTTAAGGAAGATGAAAATGAGTGACATTGCAGAGCGCGTAAAAGGCATCGTTGTTGAACATTTGGGCGTAGATGGGGATAAGGTTGTTGAAGGCGCATCATTTATTGATGATTTGGGCGCAGACAGCCTGGATACTGTTGAGCTGGTTATGGCGTTTGAAGAAGAATTCGGATGCGAAATTCCGGATGACGCTGCTGAAAAAATTCTGACTGTAAAAGACGCTGTAGATTTTCTGCAGGCAAACGCAGCTTAATTTAAAAGCATTTAAAACGCCCCATGCCTCGCAAAACCGGTTAGTTTAACGGGTGTTTTGTATGGCAGAGGGCGTTTTTCTTATATCGGGCAACAATTTCTAGGGCGACAATTTCTAGGGCAATAGGCAGAGTGAGGACGATATGCGGCGGGTTGTAATCACAGGCATGGGTATTGTATCACCGCTAGGAGCCGGGCTTCAGCATAACTGGAACAGCCTGCTCAATGCAAAAAGCGGTATCAGTCGAATTTCAGGGTTTGAAACAGAAGATTTAGCCTGTCAAATCGCTGGTCAGGTACCGCAAGACGGGCGCGAGGGCGCTCTCAATCTGGATGATTTTATTGAACCCAAGGAACAGCGCAAGCTGGATCGCTTTATCCAGCTTGGCATTGTTGCCGGTATTGAGGCGGTAGAGGATTCCGGCTGGAAGCCACAGGATATCGACGCACAGGATCGTTCCGGTGTGATGATGGGTTCTGGTATTGGCGGCCTGCAAACCATTGTGGAAACCACCGAATTATTAAATGAAAGAGGGCCGCGCCGGATCAGCCCGTTCTTTATTCCCTCTGCATTGATAAACCTGATTTCCGGCCAGATTTCCATTCGTTATGGCTATCGCGGCCCAAACCATGCGGTAGTTACCGCCTGTTCTACAGGGGCGCACGCGGTGGGAGATGCCGCGCGTCTTATTGCTTTTGATGATGCTGATGTGATGCTGGCAGGCGGGGCAGAAGCAGCTGTTTGCCGTCTGGGGATTGCCGGATTTGCAGCTGCCCGTGCGCTTTCCACCAGCTATAATGACAGCCCGGAGGTTGCCTCACGCCCCTATGATACCGGCCGGGACGGCTTTGTGATGGGCGAAGGGGCAGGGGCGCTGGTTCTGGAAGAATATGAACATGCCAAAGCCCGCGGTGCAAAAATCTATGGCGAGGTAAAGGGCTATGGCCTGTCGGGTGATGCCTATCATATCACCGCCCCTGCCGAAGATGGCAATGGGGGATATCGGGCGATGGCCGCTGCCCTGAAACGGGCAGGTCTGGCAGTTGAAGAGATTGATTATATCAATGCCCATGGCACGTCTACCCCGCTTGGCGATGTGATAGAGGCCAATGCCGTACGCCGCCTGCTGGGCGCAGATAATAGCAATATTTCCATGTCCTCTACCAAGAGCGCGACCGGGCATTTGCTGGGCGCGGCCGGGGCGATTGAAGCGATTTTCTCTACCCTTGCTGTGGCTGAGGATATCGTGCCGCCTACCCTTAATCTGCATGATCCGGAACCGGCACTTGACGGGCTGGATCTTGTCCCGCTTCAGGCGAAAAAGCGGGTGGTACGCAATGCCATGTCCAATTCCTTTGGATTTGGCGGGACAAACGCCTCTCTTATCATTGGCAAAGCTGACTAGTGAGCGAAAAAGAGGCGGCATCCCCTGAGCTAAAGCCATCCCGATTAAAACGCCTGCTTGTCCGATTAGCGGTCATAATGGCGATGGTGGGGGCGGTAAGCGGCCTTGCAGGATATCTGTTTGCCGATAATTTGCGCCATCAGGAAGGTCTGCATGATGAGGCGGTTCTGGTCACCCTGGATTTGGGTGATGGACGCTATAGCATCAAGCACAAGCTCTTTTCTGCCGGGGTGATATCCCACCCCCTTCATCTGGATATTGCCGCCTTTATGGAATGGGGCGGCTTTCGGCCGCTTGCCGGTGAATATCGCGTACCGCCAAAAGCAAGCCTTGCCGAGATTATTGCTCTTTTTAATAGCGGTAAAACCTATCAGCGCCGCCTGACCATCATTGAAGGCTGGCGGGGATATGAGGTAATGCAGGCTATCAATACAGCAGAAGGGCTGGGCTCTGTTATATTGCGCCCGCCCGAAGAGGGCAGTGTTTTTCCAGATACCTATTATTATACAAAAGGCATGGATAGGCGCGAATTATTGGCGCGAATGCAGGCGAAAATGGCGTTTGAGCTGGCACAAATCTGGGCAGAAAGACAGGCTGATCTGCCCTATAAAACGCCGCAAGATTTGCTGATTATGGCCTCTATCATTGAAAAGGAAACAGGGCTGGCATCTGAACGAGCGCTGGTTGCCGGGGTGTTTGTAAACAGATTGCGTAAAAAAATGCGTTTGCAATCTGACCCGACCGTGGCCTATGGGCTGGGGCTGGATGGGGATTTGCCAGTAACCCTTAGCAAGGATGATTTAAATAACGCCCATCGCTGGAATACCTATCGCCTGACAGGCCTGCCCGCAGGCCCGATTGCCAATCCGGGCGCAGAAGCGCTGATAGCCGCCGCGCATCCGCAAGAAACGAAGTATTTATATTTTGTAGCCGATGGCAAAGGCGGGCATAATTTTGCAAAAACACTGGACGCCCATAATCGGAATGTCCGAATATATAGAAAATCACTCTCACAGGCAGAATAAGATGGTAAAACGTCGTGGTCTCATGCTGGTTCTATCCTCGCCTTCCGGGGCAGGTAAAACCTCTATTGCTCGAACCTTGCTGAAACAGGATACCCAGTTAGCAATGTCGGTATCTGCTACAACCCGCCGTCGCCGCCCGGGCGAGGTCGAAGGCAAGGATTATTTCTTCCTTGACGAGATGGCCTTTAAAACAAAGATAAATCGGGGATATTTTCTGGAATATGCCGAAGTGTTTGACCATTTTTATGGCACGCCAGCTGATACAGTGAATAAAACCCTGAATGAAGGGCGGGATGTGTTGTTCGATATTGACTGGCAGGGCACACAACAGATAAAGGCAAGCGCGCGTCAGGATTTGGTCAGCATCTTTATTTTACCGCCTTCCACACAGGAATTGGAACGCCGCCTGTTGAACCGGGCACAAGATAGCGCAGAAGTGGTAGCCGGGCGCATGGCCAAAGCCGCTGACGAGATGAGCCATTATCCGGAATATGATTATGTGATTATCAATCATGATTTGGCCCAGTCGGTGGCAGCGGTGCAAACCATACTGGATGCCGAACGCTTGCGCATTGACCGGCAACAGGGATTAAGTGATTTTGTGAAACAATTGCGCCAGTCCAGCAGCGCCTGAAAGGCTTAATTCTGGTGCTTAATTCTGGCGCTTAAATCTGGCGTTTTTTGGATGGTCATGATAGTACCTTGCCAGCGCGCAAAATCCCTCAACAGGAATATCCTGTGGCCGGCTGGACGGGTCAATCCCGGCAGCAGCGATAAAATCTGCCCCGCCATAGGCTTTGAAAGAGGCGCGTAGCATTTTGCGTCTCTGGCCAAAGGCAATGGCGGTCACCGCTTCCAGATCTGTTGCCGCACAGGGGGCAAGCGGGGTTTTTCGCGGGATAATGCGTACCACGCTAGAGGTAATTTTTGGCGGCGGGATAAAGGCTTCTGGCGGAATATCAAAGACCCGCTCGGTGGTGCTGCGCCATTGGGTGATAATCGAAAGCCGCCCATAGGCCGCATCGCCTGGCCGGGCGGTAATGCGCATCGCCACTTCTTTTTGAAACATCAGGATAAAGGCTGAAAACGCCTCGGCATGTTCCAGCCATTGCAAGAGCAGGGTTGTGGCAATATTATAGGGCAGATTGGCGATAATCTGGCGCGGTGCATCGCCAAATTCCCAGACAGGCTCTTTCAGGGCATCTGCCTCTTTCACACTCAAACGCCCCGATGCCGCCTCTATCAGATGACCCAGAAAGCCGATAACCCGGCGATCCTTTTCTACTGCGATAATGTGTTCTGCCCCTTCCAGCAACAGCGCACGGGTCAGCCCGCCAGGCCCTGGCCCAATCTCTATCACGGTTTGGCCAAAGGGCATGGCCGCACGGGCAATCTTGGTAGTTAAATTTAAATCAAACAGGAAATTCTGCCCCAGCGATTTACGCGCGGTTAAATCGGCCGCCTGTACCAGATCGCGCAAAAGCGGCAGTTGCATCACCGCATTTTTAATCTCTGTTGTTTGCACCTCACTTTTTATCGGCATATCCGGCCATTTCTGTTGCCATATCAATGGCAGCGATGAGGCTGTCGGCGCGCGCCTCCAGCTTTGCCGCCCGGTCAAAGGCGGTGCCATGATCAGGCGAGGTGCGGATAAAATCCAGCCCCAGTGTGACATTAACGCTGTTAAAAAAATCAATTGTTTTTATGGGGATAAGTGCCTGATCATGATACATACACAAAACCGCATCATAATTTTTTCTTGCCTGTTGATGAAACAGGCTGTCAGCAGAATAAGGGCCCGAGATCTTAAAATCGGTTGAAGACAGGCTGGCCAGCATTGGGGCAAGCCGGTCTATCTCAAAACGGCCTAAATAGCCTGCCTCGCCGGCATGGGGATTAAGGCCAGCGACCGCAATATGGGGATGAGGCACCCCAAAATAGCGTTTCAGAGACGCAGCAATAATCGAAATAGTCTGTGTGACATCTTCTTTTGTAATGGTGTTCTCTACCGCGCTGAGGGGGATATGGACGGTCAGCGGAATAACCCGCAGCTCGGTATTGGCCAGCATCATCACAGGGCGTTTGTTTCCGCCATCCAGATAGGCCAGAAATTCGGTATGGCCAGGATAGGTAAAACCTGCCTGATAGAGATTATCCTTGGCAATCGGGTTGGTCACAATGGCCGAAAATTCCCCTGTCTTTACCCCTTCTACAGCTTTTTCAATCGCCTGGATAATTTGCTGGCCATGGCCAGGGTCGGGCTGGCCTAATTGCGGTGTTATCACCCATTTTTGATGCAATATATGGCAGCGGGTCTGATAGGTGCTGGCAAAGCTGTCGCTATCATATTCACCAAAAAGGATATCAAGGCCAATAGCCGTTGCAATAGTGCGGAAATGATCGATATCGCCTTGCAGAACGATATTTTTCCGCCCCGCTTGCCAGGCGCGCAAGGCTATCTCTGTGCCAATGCCGGCAGGATCGCCCGGCGTAATAATGACCGGAGGTATAATAGCCGGGGGTTTGATAGATGGCCGTGTCATCGGCATAATTTCCTGTCGGCTGGATTGTTTATCAGATATTTTTCAAGCAGGGCGGTATTTCCAGACGGGTTAGTTGCGATAATCGATCACGGCTTTGCGTTGAAGCCGAAGCAAATAACGCCCGCTTATGCTGGTGAATAATTTTTCAAATTCGACCTGTTTCAGGGTTTCAATATCCGGCAAATCGGCTGTTGGCTGGGTGCGCTCGCACACCATAAAGACGGTCATCCCTTCGGCAAAGGGCAGGGCAGGGCTTTTTTGCCCCAGCTGAAGCGGCATGATGATATCCTGTAATTGCGGCGACAGCGAGCCTACCTGTAAATCGCGCAAGAGCGGCAACGCGCCCGAGCCCAGCTCTGTGTTTAATGCGGCCATTTCCTTACAACTACCTACCGCCTCTACCTGTGCCATTAATTTTTGTCCGGCCGCCAGTCGTTCTTCACCGGAGGCATCGCTGGCCAGCGGCATTACAGCGCGCGCCAATGTCAGCGTAGCAGCCTTTGGATCGGCCAGACCATTTTCGCGGTAGCCGTCTTTTTTCAAGATATATATCCGCCCATCCAATACCAGCGGGCCAATGATTTCGCCTTCACTAGCCTTGGCAAGGGGCGTGCGCAGGACAGACGGCAACTGAGAGACGCGCATCCAGTTTACCCGTCCGCCTTGCGAGGCAGTGGCCGCCTCTGAATATTGCGAGGCGATACTGGAAAAATTGGCTTTCTGGTCAAGGGCTTCGACAATTTTATTGGCCAATTCCGATGTTTTTTCTATTGGCCGATTTGGCGTTGGCTGGAGCAGAATTTCGCTTAATTTAATCTGCGGCTCATTTTGCGCAGCTTTCAGCTTTTCCAGTTCCAGCTGTGCCAGATTGTCCAGATTTTCAAATTGGTGGGGGAAGCGAGAGCGCAAAACACTGCTCCAGAGAATATCGGCGATATATTTATCTGTTACAGTCGATAAGGTTACACCGCCTTCTTTTAACACTTGTGTACCTGATTTATCGCCGCGTTTAAAACTGTCATCAATAAGCTGGCGTGCCTGTTGCGATGCTTCCTGAAGATAGGCGCCAAACTGTTTTTTTGCGGCCTGAAATTTAATTTTTTCGGCTATCAGCTTTTCCAGAGTATCGGTTTTGAAATCTTCCTCGCTCATCTGCAAATTGCTTAGCAGGCGTAAAAACGCCATCCGATTTTCCAAATCAAGACTGGTTATAGGCTCGCCATTTACCAGCGCAACAACCGAAACGCGCTGCTGGGCCATGCCAGGCTGGCTGAACAGGGCAAAACTGCCTATCACGCAAACCGCCATAGCCAGCAGGCCGGCACGTCTGGATAATGTTTTCAGCAAGTAGGGAAAGGAAAAAGAAATCATAAAATAAAGATATCCTGAAAAATGCGCGGATTATTCATCTGCTCTAGCAAGAAGAAACCCGCTAAGCAAACAAATCATCACCGCAGGCCCCCATCCCGCCAGTAAATGCGGAAGTTTTGCAGAATTGCCAAGTAAGTAAACAAAATTCGATAGAAAATAAATACCGAAACCGGACGCGACCCCGACCAAAATAAGCCTTATCTTGGTTTGCCGTGAAAAAGAGGTAAGGGTAAAGCTGGCCGCCAGCAAGGCCAGCCCAACCAGCTTTAATGGCGTGGAAAGTAGCTGATGCAAAAATACCAGATGCGGGTTTACCGGCAAGCCGGCGCGTTGTTGCACGTCAATAAAATTGGGCAATTTATATATGCTCACAGTCTTTGGCGGCAGCGTGCTTTCAGACAGATCAGAAGGGCGAAGAATAGTGGGCATAATCACATCGCCCAAAATGGTGCTTTGCCCGTCATTGCCGACCTTTACCGCATCCACAATAATCCATCCATTATCTGTCAGCTTCATAGAGGCAGCTTGTGTGCGCCATAATAATTGTCCGTCTGGATTGAAATGATAGATAATTGGGTCAATAATAAGGCTGTTTTGCACTTCCAGAGAGCCGCCATTGATAATCACATTATAGCTGGCATCGCTATCGCGCACCCACACCCCGTTGGTCAGAACAGACAGACCGGATTTATCTGCCTCGCCAAAAATGGATTTAATCACAAAATTATATTGCTTGGCAGCGGTGGCAGCGACCGGGTTAATCACAGCGACATGTAAACATCCGACAATAAAGGCGGTAACAATTACCGGCATCAGGGCTTGCCAGATATTCTGTCCCATCACGCGGGCAACCAGAAATTCATGGCTTCTGCTCCATAGATGAAAACAGGCAATAGAGCCAAACAAAACCCCGAAAGGCAACACCTGATCAAAAATGCTTGGCACATTTAAAAGACCGATCATCACAATATAGACAGAGGATAAATCCGGGGATTTATTTGATATGCGGCGCAATATTTCAATAATTTCAATAAAGGAGATAAAACAGACCAGCCCTAAAGTCGCGCCAATTACCATTTGCAAATAGCGGCGCGATAAATAGCTAAACAGGGTCATTGGCAAGGCAATAGACATATCAGCTGTGCCCCTCTGGCCGGCGCCGTTCTTGTAATTGGGCGGTCAGGCCAAGATACACATCCTGCATCCAAAAAGGCCGCCAGAGCATAAACACCCCCGCCCCGATAGGGATAAGAACGGCTAAATACATCAGGGGCCAAAGAGCGGGCGTGCCAACGGTTGCGCTGCGTGCCAGTATCGCCAGGGTCTGAACGGCAACGCCTGTCAGAGCCGCGATTAGGACACGCTTGCCCAATTTTTCGCGCGAGATACGCCCCTGTAACATGATAGCCGCTGCCAGGATGGTAAGGGCGAGTGCCATAAAAGGGGCGCTCAGGCGGTAATGCCCCATCGCCATTCTTTCCCGGGCATAGCGCGGCGCAGCAGCGGTATCGGGGTTCAGCAAATTGCCGATAGAATCTTCGTTCATATCCAGAATAACACGCTCTGTTACGCCGGTATTTTGCTGGCTGATATCCAGTGAATGTGTCTCAAAGGTAAGCTGGGCATTGGATGTGCCATCTTTTCGAAGCTCTGTGCGCTGGCCGTTCAGCAACAGAAAAACAGGCTGGCCATTCACAGAGGAAAATTGTCCGCGCTCCGATGTAAAGGTGATAGTAATCTCCGGATTGCGGGAATCCTGAATAAAGACACGCCCAACTTCATTCTGGTTGATCCGCTCGCCCACAAATAAGGTAAGGTCATCTGCGATATCAATAAAGACATTATCCTGAATAAGTAATTTGGGAAGAGAGCCGCGCACCTCTGCCTGAACTTCTTTAAAGGTGGAAAAGCTGGCTGGCAGGATATAAACCGAATTCACCAGCAATGCACAGGTAAGTGCGGCACCAAACACCATCGGCACGCGCCCGAACTGAAAGGGCGTAAAGCCAACGGCCTGCATCACAATTAATTCGCGGTCAGATAAAAACCGGCTGATGACCCAGATAACGCCGATAAAGGCCGACATGGGCAAGGCCACGACCAGCCATAAAGGAACAGGGAAAAAGGAAAGCAGCAGAAAATCATAGATAGAGCTGTCTTTGCTGACAATAAATTCCAGCATTCTAAGGGCATGATTGAGCCATACAACGCCAATAAGGCTGAGCGCCACCAACAGGCTGCTCATAAAAAAATGCTTTAGCAAATACAGATTCAATTGCATGTAAAACGTTCCGATGCCGTGCTTTTTAAAAGGGCATATACTGGCGTTCTGCCTACCCCTTATCCCCTTAACGACCCCTTGGTGAAAATGATTGTGAAAATATTAGTAAAAAAGTGTGTAAAAAAGATCGTGAAAATAAAGGTGAAAATTTCTCTTCTCTTAGCACAATTAAAGGTGTTTTCAAAGGATGCAACGCCAGTGCCAAAATAGAGGTAATTCCGGCAGGCGCGGATATCTATCGCTACCAATTATTTTTTACAGGAAAAATCGGCAATGGAAAATTAATATTATTCACTGGATAATGGGTCTATCCTACCCTAAATAAAAGGATAGTTTGAGTGTTTCCAAGAAAAAAAACAGGCAGGGTATAAAATATGCCTGTTTGCGATTTGATTTACATCCCTAGCGTTTTAAGGAATTGGTGAAGATGTCTGCAAGATTAAATCCGGCAAGATTAAGTCCGGCAAGGTTAAGTTTTGAATTTTCTTCCGCGCCAATAGAGGCGGCCAGACTAGTGCTGATGCATGCCGATACCGGATTTTTACATGCCGCTTCTGCCGAACAGGAAGGCTTTATTGCCAAAGCATGTGCATCGGCTGAATTTACCGGCAAAACAGGCAGTTTTTTGCCCCTGCATACCCATGAAGGGCCGGTTTTGGTTGGCGGAATTGGCAGTGGCCTTATCGCCGGTATGGCGGCTGAAAATTGGGGCGGAAAACTCTTTGCCCGGATGAAGACAGCCCCCTTTAACCAGCTTCAGCTGGACGCGGCGGGATTTGCCGATGATGTGCTGATGTCTGTCATGGGCGGGGCGTATGCGGCCAGCTATCATTTTATCGAATATTTCACCAAACAGGAAAAGCCGCCTGTGGCCGCCAGTTTGACCATCACAACCGATCGCAAGGATGCACTATCCGATGAATGGCTGGCACGCAAGCCGCTTTATGACGGGGTGTTTACTGCCCGCGATCTGGTGTTTGAGCCGGCAAATATTCTCTATCCTGTTGAATTTGTAAAACGTTGTCAGGCACTGGAAAATACAGGGCTGGAAATAGAAGTCCTTGATCAGGCTGCGCTGGAAAAAATTGGTATGGGCGCATTGCTGGGGGTCGGACAGGGTTCTGTGCGCGATTCTGCTGTGGTTGTTATGAAATGGATGGGCGGCGGCGATGAAGCCCCTATCGCCCTGGTCGGTAAAGGGGTGTGTTTTGATACAGGCGGTATCTCGCTAAAGCCGGCCAAGGGCATGGAAGATATGAAATGGGATATGGGCGGGGCTGCCGGCGTGACCGGGGCGATGCATGCGCTGGCTGGCCGCAAGGTCAAGCGCAATGTTATCGGCATTATTGGTCTGGTAGAAAATATGCCCGACGGCAATGCCCAGCGGCCGGGCGATGTGGTTACAACCTTGTCCGGGCAAACAGTTGAGGTGATTAATACCGACGCGGAAGGCCGGCTGGTTCTGGCCGATGTGCTGACCTATTTGCAACATAATTACAAGCCGCAGGCAATTGTGGATATGGCCACCCTGACAGGGGCAATTTTGGTCTCGCTTGGCAAGGAACATGCCGGGCTGTTTTCCAACAGTGACAGCCTGTCCGAGGCAGTGATGCAAGCGGGCAGGGAGGTAGAGGAAACCAGCTGGCGTATGCCGATGGGCAAAGCCTATGATGATATGCTGAAATCGCATATTGCGGATATGAAAAATATTGGCGGCCCCTATGGCGGGTCAATCACGGCTGCTTGTTTTCTGGAACGGTTTATTGAAAATGACACCCCCTGGGTGCATCTGGATATCGCTGGCAAGGCCTGGGCAGATAAGGACAAGCCAACCGTGCCAAAAGGCGGGACAGGTTTTGGTGTGCGGTTATTGAACCAGCTGGTTGATAACTGGCGCGATGAGAGCTGATTAAATAAAAAAACACGCGATGCAGGAAACCGCCCCCATACAAATTGATTTCTATCATTTGAAATCATCCGATATTGCCAGCCCCCTTGCCATGCTGAGCCATAAAGCGGTATCGACTGGGCAAAAGATGCTGATACTGGCCCGTGCCGAACAGTTTGATGCAATTAGTACCGCTTTATGGGTGAACAGGCCGGAAAGCTTTCTTGCCCATGATATTGATGAAGGCGAGGGCGCTGAATATGCCCCTGTCTGGGTATCGACCCGGCCGGATGAAAATCCGATTAATGCGCCTTTTATTGCCCTGACCTGCGGGATGGTACCAACAGATTTAACCCGCTACAGGCGCATATTTAACCTGTTTGATGGCGGCGATGCACAAGCGTTGCAGATTGCGCGGCAATGCTGGAAAGACTGGTCAGCAGAAGCGCGCTTTCAGTGCCGCTATTTTGCCCAGGATGAAGAAGGGCAATGGTCTTTGCGCACATAGCCCCCTTTTAACGCCAGCCCCCTTTTAACGCCAAATGGCGTGTGTTTTTTTATTAAAAACGTGTGTTTTTTTTATTAAAAATAAGCCGCCATCATCGCTTTTTTCATCTTCAGGTCTTTTTGTTAGGGGCGAGGTTTGCTATAAGGCGCACAAAAGCTGTATTTCCGGGGCAAGCCTGCCCCTTTTTTAACAATAAAGGATTAACTTTATGGCAACTCAACGTACTTTTTCTATCATCAAGCCAGATGCGACACGCCGCAATCTTACCGGGGCGATCAATGCTAAAATCGAAGCAGCTGGTTTGCGTATCGTTGGACAAAAGCGTATTCACATGAGCAAGGCGCAGGCAGAAGCCTTTTATGCGGTGCATGCGGAACGCCCATTTTACAATGACCTGGTCAGCTTTATGATTTCAGGCCCGGTTGTTGTTCAGGTTCTGGAAGGCGAAAATGCGGTCGCTGCCTATCGTCAGGTCATGGGGGCAACCAATCCTGCTGATGCCGATGCAGGCACTATCCGCAAGGAATTTGCTGAATCTATCGAAGCAAATTCTGTACATGGCTCGAACAGTGATGAAAATGCGGTTATCGAAATCGGTCACTTCTTTACCGAAGAGGAAATTGTCGGCTAATCAAGCCGTATAGATGAATAAAAAAGGGGCATTCCGGCAGGTACGCAGGATGCCCCTTTTGCCTTTTCAGGCCATTTATTATCAGGCGATATCAGACCAGAAAATAGGCCATTAATGCCAGTGTGATCACAATCGCAATGATAGTGTATTTGGTAAAATTCATAAAGCCTTCATAAAAAGCCAGATTTGCTTTTGCGTGCTTGTCAAATTTATCTGTATTCATTTTTCGTCAACGCCCCCGAAACGTAATCATCTGTCCCTTTTCAGTTTTATGCCTGTTCATGTTTGTGAAATCAAGAGCATGAAGCAGATTTTACCCAAAAATCAATTCCCCCTCTTCGGGCAGGACAAGGTCTGTGCCACAGGATTTATCCTGCCATCTCACCCTGTCCTGTTCCAGCGCCAGCGCGCCACTGGCCAACGCATTTACCACCATCGGATACAGGATATGTTCAAGGGCTAATACGCGCCGTGACAGGCTGTCTTCATCATCTTCGAGGCGAACCGGCAGCCGCATTTGGGCAATCACCGCCCCGTCATCCAGCTCAGGGGTTACCAGATGAACCGATACCCCGTGCGAAGACTGATTGTCGGCCAAAGCCCGTTTATGCGTATCAAGGCCTTTATAATCCGGCAGTAAAGAGGGGTGAATATTAATGATGCGCCCGGAAAAACGT
>JAURQT010000043.1 GCA_030835985.1 Alphaproteobacteria bacterium | reverse complement strand
CTGGTATCCGGATGGCAGGAGGACATATCAACAAACAGCGCCTCTGTTCCGGCATCCAGCAGGGTTTGAATAATTTTCACCACAACACGGCCATCCGGTACCATTGTGAAGATAATCTCACAATCGGCCAATGCCTCAACTGAGGGGGCGGGCTGAACCGGGCTATCGGCTGGCAATTGCCAATTTAAATCAAAGCCGCGCAATTCTGATGCCAGATTTGCCAGGCGCGGTGCCATCACACTGCCCATTTTGCCAAGCCCGATAAATCCTGTTTTCATTGCGCCCACCTGTCATTATGCGGTTTGTACTTGATGTTATTTATCGCTGCCTGAAGATAAGATGCTGACCTGATGGCCATTTGGCAAAGATACCTCACAGAGGCTATATTGACGGGCAGGGATAGGGGCTGTCACCATAATTTTAAAAAAAACACCCTAAAAAAACTGTCTTAATGCTTGCTTCATCTGCAGAAGTTATGCTACATAGCCGAACAGTTTTCCGCGCTTTAGTGCTTATCTTTAACAGATGGCAGGCGAAGCGCGGCGTTATCGTATGGTCTGCGCCCGTTTTTACAGTTGAAAAGGTAAGGCATTTATGGCTAAAGTGTCGCCCGCACAGTTTGTCCGGCAGGTAAGGCAGGAGATTTCGCGCATTTCGTGGGCGAATCGCCGCGAAACCGGCCTAGCGACTTTGACTGTATTTATTATGGCAACAATTGCGGCGGTGTTTTTCCTGCTGGTGGATCTGGTGCTTTCTAACGTGGTTCAGCTGGTTCTTGGCCTTGGGGCATAAGAGAGCAGGTCTGGGCTTTTGGTTTTTTTGAGGATGGCTTAAGTTATGGCAAAGCGCTGGTATGTAGTCCATGTCTTTTCAGGGTCTGAAAAGAAAATGGCGCAGTCTATACTTGAACAGGCTGCTAGCCATGGTCTTGAGGATCAAATCGAAGAGGTGATGGTACCCACCGAAGAAGTGGTCGAAGTGCGCCGCGGTGCAAAGGTTCAGTCCGAGCGCAAATTCTTTCCCGGTTATATTCTGGTTAAAATGGAATTGTCCGATGCGGCATGGTCGCTGGTACAAAACCAGCCCCGCGTTACCGGCTTTCTGGGCGGCAAGGGCAAGCCTGTGCCTATTACCGAAGCCGAAGCCGAGCGTCTGATTAAACAGATGGATGAGGGGGTTGAGCGTCCGCGTAGCACCATTACCTTTGATATTGGCGAAGAGGTTCGCGTTGTCGAAGGGCCGTTTGAGAGCTTTAACGGCGTGGTCGAGGAAGCGGATGATGAAAAAGAACGCCTGAAAGTGGCCGTTTCTATCTTTGGCCGGGCAACACCGGTTGAGCTGGAATATAGCCAGGTCGAAAAGACCGGATAAATATTTAAAGACAGCGCTGATATAAAGGCGCAAGAAAAAAGCAATTAGTCAGAAATGACGCGCAAGAAGGGTTGAAGAAAATGGCAAAGAAAATCCAGGGCTATCTAAAGCTGAATATTCCGGCAGGCAGTGCGAACCCGTCTCCACCCGTTGGGCCAGCCCTTGGCCAGCGCGGTGTGAATATCATGGAATTTTGCAAGGCATTTAATGCCGCCACAGACAGCCTGGAAAAGAATATGCCAGTGCCGGTGGTGATCACCATTTATCAGGATAAATCCTTTACCTTTACCACCAAAACAGCCCCTGTCAGCTATTTCCTGAAAAAGGCTGCCGGACTGTCCAAAGGGGGTCAGGAGCCAGGCCGTTCTGTCGCTGGCAAGGTGACCATCTCGCAGGTAAAAGAAATCGCAGAACAGAAAATGAAAGACCTGAACGCGGTAGATATGGATGGCGCAGTTGCCATGATCAGCGGTTCAGCCCGGGCGATGGGCCTGGAAGTCGTGGAGGGATAAGATGGCCAAAATGAATAAAAGAATGCAGGCGGCAACCGCCAACCTTGACCGCACTGTTAATTACAGCGTTGCTGATGCAGCAAAGCTGGTCAAGGACGGGGCAACATCAAAATTTGATGAAACCATCGAGCTGGCGATTAATCTGGGTGTTGACCCGCGCCATGCTGACCAGATGGTGCGCGGTTCTGTTTCCATGCCAAATGGAACTGGCAAGGATGTGCGTGTAGCGGTTTTTGCCCGTGATGCCAAAGCTGAAGAAGCCAAGGCAGCTGGCGCTGAATTTGTCGGGGCAGAAGAATTGGCCGAAGCTATTCAAAATGGCGAAGACGGGTTTGACCGGGTGATTGCCAGCCCCGATATGATGGGGGTTGTCGGGCGTCTGGGCAAGGTGCTGGGCCCGCGCGGGCTGATGCCAAATCCAAAGCTGGGAACAGTAACCCCGGATGTGGCCGCAGCGGTTACAGCCGCCAAGGCAGGCGAAGTGCAATTCCGTGTGGAAAAAGCCGGGGTGGTACATGCCGGTATCGCAAAGGCCAGCTTTGATGCCGATAAAATCGCTGAAAATGCCAATGCCTTTATCGAAGCCATCCGCAAGGCACGGCCATCCGGGGCAAAAGGCCAGTTTATCAAGAAAATTACCATGAGCTCAACTATGGGCCCAGGGGTGTTTGTCGAAGATAGCGCTGCCTAGAGCCAGCGTAAGGGGTTTTTTAAAGGACAAACCCAAAACGAATTTTGCCCGATATCCATTTTTGTAAGGATGCCAGGTGAATGCCGGGAACAGCCGCTAAAAACAAAAATTTAATGTTGTTTTTTTCAAGTTGTTCCCACCCTGTCCAAGACTGCAGGAGGCCGCAATCGCAGCCTTAATCCCCTGCATAGACGGTAGCAATAAGCATTTATGCTTAAGCTTTCTGTGGGCAGGCCAATGACAGACCGATTAGCATCGCTGATAGGTTTGTTGAGGTGAAACCGAACAGAAAGGCTGGTTTTCAGCCCCTGTTCAAAACTGAAGTGGAGATGATCAGGTGAACCGGAACGAAAAAGCCGAACTGATCGAAACACTGCAATCAACTCTGTCTGAGGCAGCATCGGTTGTTGTTACCCACCAGACTGGTCTGACGGTGGCCGAAAGCAGTGATCTGCGCGGCCGTATGCGTGAGGCGGGTGCCGGATTTAAGGTAACCAAGAACAGGCTGACCAAGATTGCTTTGCAAGGCACAAAATATGAGGACATTTCAGATTTGTTCACAGGGCCAACAGCGATAGGAACATCTGCTGATCCGGTCTCTGCGGCAAAAGTCCTTGTTAATTTTGCAAAGGAAAACGACAAGTTAACCGTTATCGGCGGGTCTTTGGACGGCAAGGTGCTGGACAAGGCCGGCGTGGAAGCTCTGGCGAAATTACCATCGCTGGACGAGTTGCGGGCAAAACTTGTTGGTCTGTTGAACGCACCAGCCACACAAGTAGCACGGGTCACACAGGCACCGGCTGCGAAACTGGCACGCGTGATACAGGCACGGGCAGATCAATTGCAGTAGGCATGTTGCCATACTGATCAGAAAGTTTAAGCCAAAAGGAGTTAACAATGGCGGATATTGAAAAAATTGCAGAAGACCTATCTAACCTGACCGTACTTGAGGCAGCCGAGCTGGCCAAGTTACTGGAAGAAAAGTGGGGCGTATCTGCTGCGGCTGCACCTGTTGCAGTTGCTGCGGTTGCTGGCGGCGATGCTGGCGGTGCTGCTGCCGAGGAAAAGACTGAATTTGATGTGGTTCTGGCCGCAGCAGGCGCTTCTAAAATCAATGTGATTAAAGAAGTTCGCACCATTACCGGTCTGGGTCTGAAAGAAGCAAAAGACCTGGTTGAAGGCGCACCAAAGGCTGTTAAAGAGGGTGTAGCCAAAGCGGAAGCCGAGGAAATCAAGGCGAAGCTTGAAGAAGCTGGCGCGACAGTTGAACTCAAGTAATTGAGTTTGGCTGGACCAAAAAACAGATAAAGTTTTGCACCGGACTCCTTGTTTTTAAGGAGCCCGGTGCAGGGCGTTTAAACACCCACCTGTAATCATTTAGATACAGGCTTTTTGAACATAAAGACCGATGCGAGCTGTTTTTAAACATCACTGGCTATGGTCACAAAAAATAACGAGGTATAGCAGATGGCAAAGCGTGTGAGCAGTCTCAATAGTCGGAAACGCGTAAGACGGTTTTTTGGTCATCTATCAGAAGTGGCACAAATGCCAAATCTGATCGAGGTACAACGGTCAAGCTATGATCAGTTTCTACAGCTGGGCGTTGCCAAGCAAGACCGCCAGAGCACCGGCCTGCAAGAAAGTTTTGCTTCTGTTTTCCCTATCCATGATTTTGCCGGACGCGCTATTCTGGAATTCCATTCTTACGAGCTGGAAGCCCCGAAATATGACGTAGAAGAATGTCAGCAGCGCGGCCTGACCTTTGCCTCTCCTTTGAAAGTGACCTTGCGTCTGGTTGTCTGGGAGATTGATGAGGATACCGGCGCGAAATCTATCCGCGATATCAAAGAGCAAGATGTGTATATGGGCGATATGCCGCTGATGACCAGCAATGGTACGTTTATCATCAATGGCACAGAGCGGGTGATTGTTTCGCAGATGCACCGCTCGCCCGGCGTATTTTTCGACCATGATAAGGGCAAGACCCACTCTTCTGGCAAATTTCTGTTCGCTGCACGGATTATTCCCTATCGCGGCTCCTGGCTGGATTTCGAATATGATGCCAAGGATATTTTGAATGTGCGCATTGACCGCAAGCGTAAATTGCCGGCTACCACCTTTTTGATGGCACTTCCCGATGCAGAAAGCCTGGAGCGTATCGAGGCTGCCGCCAAGGCCGAAACCGCGCTTGACCCGTCCGAGATTTACGGGATGAGCCGCGAGGAAATCCTGAATGTCTTTTATAACACTGTTCCTTATGCCCGTGACGGCGAAAACTGGCGCTGCGGGTTTGTGGCGGAAAGCTATCGCGGCACGACCCTTACCCGTGATTTGGTAAATGCCGAGACAGGCGAAGTCGCCGCCGAAGCCGGAACCAAGCTGACCCCGCGCGCGTTGCGCAAGCTGGAAGAAGCTGGCCTGTCTTTCATTGTTGCCGAAGATAGCGATGTTATCGGCCGCTTTGTGGCAAGCGATATCGTGGATATGAGCTCTGGGGTGGTACTGGCAGAAGCCGGGGATGAAATTTCAGAAGAAATGCTGAACCTGTTTGCCTCAAACGATATTACCAGCTTTGATGTGCTGGGTATTGATAATGTGAATGTTGGCCCGCATCTGCGCAATACGCTGGCCTCTGACCGCAATAACAGCCGGGCAGAAGCGCTGGTTGATATTTACCGGGTAATGCGCCCGGGTGAGCCGCCAACACTGGAAAGCGCGCATGAGCTGTTCACCAGCCTGTTTTTTGATGATGAGAAATATGACCTTTCTGCGGTTGGCCGGGTAAAGATGAACGGCCGTCTGGATCTGGATACACCGGATGATATGCGTATCCTGCGCAAGGAAGATATCCTGTCTGTTCTAAAGGTTCTGGTGGACTTGAAAGACGGGCATGGCGAGGTAGATGATATTGACCATTTAGGTAATCGGCGGGTGCGTTCGGTTGGCGAGCTGATGGAAAATCAATATCGTGTTGGTCTGTTGCGCATGGAACGGGCTATTCGCGAACGTATGGGATCGGTAGAGATAGATACCGTGATGCCGGCTGATTTGATCAATGCCAAGCCAGCGGCCGCTGCGGTGCGTGAATTTTTCGGCTCCTCGCAGCTGTCACAATTTATGGATCAGACCAATCCCCTGTCCGAGATTACCCATAAAAGACGGGTATCAGCCCTTGGGCCAGGCGGTTTAACGCGCGAGCGTGCCGGGTTTGAGGTGCGCGATGTGCATCCAACCCATTATGGCCGTATCTGTCCTATTGAAACCCCTGAAGGGCCAAATATTGGTCTGATTAACTCGCTGGCAACCTATGCCCAGATTAACCGTTACGGCTTTATCGAAACCCCGTATCGCAAGGTGGTTGATGGCAAGGTAACAGACGATTATCGCTATATTTCAGCGATGGAAGAAGGGCGTTACACCATTGCCCAGGCTAATGCTGAACTGGATGATAAGGGCGCATTTGTGGGCGAGCTTATTCCGGTACGCCGGGCTGGCGAAATTGGTCTGGCACGTCCAACAGATATTGAATATGTGGATGTCTCGCCAAAACAGCTGGTTTCTGTGGCGGCTGCGCTTATTCCGTTCCTGGAAAATGACGATGCGAACCGGGCGCTGATGGGCTCTAATATGCAACGCCAGGCAGTGCCTTTGTTAAAGGCAGAAGCCCCGATTGTGGGGACAGGTATGGAATCGCGTGTGGCACGCGATTCAGGGGTGACCATTGTGGCCAGCCGCGATGGGGTGGTCGATCAGGTGGACGCCACCCGTATCGTGGTACGCGCCGATGATGTTGGCGATGGCGCAGATAGCCCTGTAGATATCTACACATTGCTGAAATTCCAGCGCTCGAACCAGAACACAACGGTTAATCAGCGTCCTCTGGTAAAGGTGGGCGACCATGTCACCAAAGGCGATATCATTGCCGATGGCCCGTCTACCGAAGATGGCGAGCTGGCACTGGGCAGAAATGTACTGGTCGCCTTTATGCCCTGGAATGGCTATAACTTTGAAGATTCTATCCTGATCAATGAGCGCATTGTGCGTGATGATGTGTTCACCTCTATTCACATTGAAGAATATGAGGTGATGGCACGCGATACCAAACTTGGCCAGGAAGAGATTTCACGCGATATCCCGAATGTTGGCGAGGAAGCGCTGAAAAATCTGGACGAAGCCGGCATTGTATATGTCGGGGCAGAGGTGAATGCCGGCGATATTCTGGTTGGCAAGGTCACACCAAAGGGCGAAAGCCCGATGACCCCGGAAGAAAAGCTGTTGCGGGCTATCTTTGGTGAAAAGGCTTCGGATGTGCGTGATACCTCGCTGCGTGTACCGCCTGGCGGGGCAGGGACAGTGGTGGAAGTTCGCGTCTTCTCGCGTCGTGGCCTGGAAAAAGATGAACGGGCACGCGCCATTGAACGGGCAGAAATCGAACGTCTGGCCAAAGACAGGGATGATGAGCAAAACATTCTGGAAGGCGGGTATATGGGACGCATGATGTCTCTGCTTAATGGCCAGGATGTTGCCTCGGGGCCAAAAGATGTGCCAACCGATACACGTCTGACCCCGGAATTGCTGGATAGCCTGTCACGTTATCAGGTTAGCCAGATTGCGGTGAAAGATGATGATGTACAAAAGAAAATCGAAGCCCAGAATACGAACTTCGAGCAAGCGATCAAATCTCTGGATGGACGGTTTAGCGATAAGGTAGACAAGCTGCAGCGCGGTGACGAGCTGATGCCGGGCGTGATGAAGATGGTAAAGGTCTTTGTTGCGGTGAAGCGTAAATTGCAGCCAGGCGACAAGATGGCCGGCCGTCATGGTAATAAAGGGGTTATCTCTCGTATCATGCCAGCCGAAGATATGCCCTATCTGGATGATGGAACACCTGTTGATATCGTGCTGAACCCGCTTGGCGTGCCATCCCGTATGAATGTGGGACAGATTCTGGAAACCCATTTGGGATGGGCGGCACGCGGTCTGGGCGTAAAGGTCGGGGCCGCAGCAGAAGCAGCCCAGGCACGCGGGGATGTTAAAGAGCTGCATAACCAGCTGAAACAAGTGTTCCCGTCGGATCAGTATAAAGACAATCTGGCCGCCATGGATGATGACCAGGTTATCGAACAGGCGAAATTGCTGGCACGCGGTGTGCCAATGGCAACCCCTGTTTTTGATGGTGCGCGTGAAGCAGATGTAACCGAATTGCTGGAAATGGCTGGCCTGTCGCAAACCGGTCAGGAAATTCTGGTAGATGGGCGGACAGGCGAAGCCTTCGACCGTCCGGTTACCGTTGGCTATATCTATATGCTGAAACTGCATCACCTGGTGGATGAAAAAATCCATGCCCGCTCTATCGGGCCATACAGTCTGGTTACCCAGCAGCCATTGGGCGGTAAAGCCCAGTTCGGTGGCCAGCGCTTTGGCGAGATGGAAGTCTGGGCATTGGAAGCCTATGGGGCGGCTTATACCTTGCAAGAGATGCTGACGGTAAAGTCGGATGATGTTTCAGGACGTACAAAGGTATATGAAGCGATTGTGCGCGGCGATGATGATTTCGAAGCCGGCATCCCGGAAAGCTTTAATGTTCTGATTAAAGAGCTGAGATCGCTTGGCCTGAATGTCGAGTTACATGATACAGAAAACTAGGTCTGGGTAAAAAAATATAGAGCTGCGCCAGCGATAATGCCTTCATCGCTGGCAGCCATTAAAAAGTGCAAAATTTAAAATGCCAAAATTAAAAACGCCGAAATTAAAAACAGGGAGCCGCATGCTATGAATGATCTGATGAATCCATTTGGCCAGCCCAAATCTGCCCAAAGCTTTGACAAAATTCAGATTTCTATTGCTTCACCTGAACGGATCAGGTCGTGGTCTTTTGGCGAGATCAAAAAGCCGGAAACCATCAATTATCGGACATTCAAGCCGGAAAAGGACGGGCTTTTCTGCGCCCGTATTTTTGGCCCTGTGCGCGATTATGAATGTTTGTGCGGCAAATATAAGCGGATGAAATATCGCGGTATCATCTGCGAGAAATGTGGCGTGGAAGTAACCTTGTCAAAGGTGCGGCGCGAACGTATGGGGCATATTGAACTGGCTGCGCCTGTCGCGCATATCTGGTTTTTGAAATCACTGCCAAGCCGTATTGGCCTGCTGGTGGATATGACGCTAAAGGATCTGGAACGGGTTCTGTATTTTGAAAATTTTGTGGTGATAGAGCCTGGCCTGACCACGCTGGATAAAGGCCAGCTTTTGTCCGAAGAAGATTATTATGATGCGGTCGATGAATTTGGCGATGATGCGTTTGAAGCCGCGATTGGCGCAGAAGCGATTAAAACCATTTTAAGCGGCCTGGATCTGGACGCAGAGCGGGAAAAAATTCGTGAAGATTTGCGCGAAACAGGCTCGGAAGCCAAGCGCAAGAAGCTGGTAAAGCGTTTGAAGCTGGTGGATGCTTTCCACGAATCCGGCTGTCGTCCTGAATGGATGATTTTGGATGTTGTGCCGGTTATTCCGCCGGAATTGCGCCCTCTGGTACCGCTGGATGGGGGTCGTTTTGCGACTTCGGATCTGAACGATTTGTATCGCCGGGTCATCAACCGTAACAACCGTCTAAAGCGCCTTATTGAATTGCGCGCGCCCGATATTATTGTGCGCAATGAAAAGCGGATGTTGCAGGAATCTGTGGATGCGCTATTTGATAATGGCCGTCGCGGGCGGATTATTTCAGGGGTGAATAAGCGCCCGCTGAAATCGCTTTCTGATATGCTGAAAGGCAAGCAGGGGCGTTTCCGTCAAAACCTGCTGGGCAAGCGCGTGGATTATTCCGGCCGTTCAGTGATTGTGGTAGGGCCTGAGTTGAAACTGCATCAATGCGGCCTGCCAAAGAAAATGGCATTAGAGCTGTTCAAGCCCTTTATCTATTCCAAGCTGGAATTATATGGCCTGGCCAGTACCATCAAAGCGGCCAAGCGGATGGTGGAAAAAGAGCGGCCAGAGGTTTGGGATATTCTGGAACAGGTTATTCGCGAACACCCGGTCATGCTGAATCGTGCGCCAACCCTGCACCGTCTGGGTATTCAGGCGTTTGAGCCGGTGCTGGTCGAAGGCAAGGCTATTCAGCTGCACCCGCTGGTCTGTACCGCCTTTAATGCAGACTTTGATGGGGATCAGATGGCCGTGCATGTGCCGCTATCGCTGGAAGCCCAGCTGGAAGCCCGGGTATTGATGATGTCGACCAATAACATCCTCAGCCCGGCCAATGGCAAGCCTATCATTGTGCCGTCTCAGGATATTATTCTGGGTCTGTATTATCTGTCGATTGAACGCGAAGGCGAAGTGGGCGAAGGCATGGCCTTTACCGGCGTTCAGGAAATTCTGATGGCGCTGGATAGCGGGGCGGTTAGCCTGCACGCCAGGGTCAAAGCCCGTATCAGCACCTATGATGAAGAAGGCCAGCCCGTTACCAAAGTGGTGGAAACAACCCCTGGCCGGGCGCGTCTGGCTGATTTGCTGCCTCGCAATTCACATATCAATTTTGAACTTGTGAACAAGCTGATGACGAAAAAGGAAGTCTCGAATGTCATCGACTTCATCTATCGTCATTGTGGCCAGAAAGACACGGTTATCTTTTGTGACCGTTTGATGAATCTGGGTTTCACACAAGCATGTAAATCCGGCATTTCCTTTGGTATTGCCGATTTGACCACACCTGAGCTGAAATCAAAATTCGTCAATGAAGCCGAAGCACAGGTGAAAGAGTTTGAACAGCAATATCTGGATGGTTTCATCACGCAAGGGGAAAAATATAACAAGGTGGTCGATGTATGGTCACGTTGTTCTGACCTGGTTGCCGATGAAATGATGAAGGGCATCTCTACCGAAAAAGAAGGCGAGCCGGTTAATTCTGTCTGGATGATGGCGCATTCAGGGGCGCGTGGCTCGGCGGCACAGATTAAACAGCTGGCCGGTATGCGCGGTCTGATGGCCAAGCCATCTGGCGAGATTATCGAAACACCGATTAAATCTTCGTTTAAAGAAGGTCTGGACGTGCTGGAATATTTCAACTCTACCCACGGTGCGCGTAAAGGTCTGGCCGATACCGCGCTAAAGACAGCCAACTCTGGCTATCTGACACGCCGTCTGGTGGATGTGGCACAGGATTGTATCATCACCCGCCATGATTGCGGCACCAGCAATGGCATCTCTATTCGCCATGCGATGAACGGTTCGGAGATTGTCGATAGTCTGGCAGAGCGTATTTTAGGACGTTTCCTTGCCAGCGATCTGGAAAACCCGAAAACCGGCAATATCATCGCCAAAGCGGGTGAAATGGTAACCGAAGATCACCTGGAAGAGATTGAGGATTCAGGTCTGGATCAGGCACGTATCCGCTCGGTTCTGGTCTGTGAGGCAACCACCGGCATTTGCGGAACTTGCTATGGCCGTGACCTGGCACGGGGGACAACCGTGAATATTGGCGAGGCTGTCGGGGTTATCGCTGCCCAATCTATCGGTGAGCCTGGCACCCAATTGACCATGCGTACCTTCCATGTGGGCGGGGCTGCCCAGCGAGGGGCAGAAGCCAATAATATCGAAACCACTGTGGCCGGTTTGGTACAGCTGGATGATGTTAGTCTGGTGCGCGGGGCCGATGGCAAGGCAATTGTGATGAGCCGTTCTGCTGAACTGATTATCGCCAATGAGCAAGGGGCGGAGCGCGCCCGTTATCGTCTGCCCTATGGCGGCAAGCTGTTCTTTGAAAATGGCGATGCGGTTAATCCGGGCGATGTGCTGGTGGAATGGGATCCCTATACTATTCCGATTATCACTGAAATGGAGGGTATCGCCAATTATGTTGACTTGACAGATGGCGTAACCGTTCGCGAAGTGGCCGATGAAGCGACAGGTATTATCAGCCGCGAGGTGATTGAAACCAAGCAATCCGGCCGTTCAGCCAATCTGCGCCCACGTATTACCATGCGTGATGACAAGGGCGAGGTATTAACCCTTTCCAATGGTATGGAAGCCCGTTATTTCCTGCCGGCCGGGGCGATTTTGTCTGTGGAAAATGGAACAAAGGTTAATGCAGGTGATGTGTTGGCACGTATCCCGCGCGAAAGTTCCAAGACCCGCGATATTACAGGGGGTCTGCCACGTGTGGCTGAATTGTTCGAAGCGCGCCGTCCAAAAGATTTTGCGGTTATCAGCGAAATAGATGGCCGGGTGGAATTCGGGACAGACTATAAGGCCAAGCGCCGTATCCGCGTTGTGCCGGTAGATGACAGCCTGGAGCCGGTTGAATATCTGCTGCCAAAAGGCCGGTCACTGGCGGTTAATGAAGGCGACATGGTGCGCAAGGGCGATCTGTTGCTGGATGGCTCGCCTGTGCCGCATGATATTTTAAATATTCTGGGTGTAGAAGCTCTGGCAGAATATCTGGTCAAGGAAATTCAGGATGTTTACCGTCTGCAAGGCGTGAAAATCAACGACAAGCATATTGAAACCATTGTGCGGCAGATGCTGCAAAAGGTAGAGATAGAAGATGGCGGTGAGACCACTATGCTGGCAGGTGAGCAGGTCGAACGTGAAGAGTTTGCCCGTGCAAATGCACAAGCAGAAGAAGAAGGCGTGCAACCGGCAAAAGCCCGCCCTGTTTTGTTGGGGATTACAAAGGCATCCTTGCAAACACGCTCATTTGTTTCTGCTGCCTCTTTCCAGGAAACCACAAGAGTGTTGACCGAAGCCTCGGTTTCAGGGCGTGAGGACAGGCTCGAAGGTCTGAAAGAAAATGTGATTGTCGGGCGTCTTATCCCTGCCGGTACAGGTGCGGTGATGAATCGTCTGCGTCAGGTCGCAACAGAGCGGGATAAAGAGATAACAGCCCGCCGTGCAACAGCCGAATCAGAGCGGGCAGCTCTGGGCGATACAGGCTTTGAAGATGCAAATGCCGAGGGAATTGCCGCAGACACAGAGTAAAGACCGCGTTTTTAACGCAAAAACACCTTTCTGGTACAAAAGCCGGAAAAGTCGGGCCGGTTGGAAAAATAAAACTTGACCATACGGCCCGACTAAACGTATATTTCGCGCAACTTGCTGGCACAGGTAGTAGTTTTTAAGCTGGGTACATACGCCCGAACGGCCAAAAACTAGACGCTGGGTTAGATATGCAAGGGTAAAGACCCCTTCTTTTTTTTAAAGATTAGGAAGGCAAGTTCAGAAAAGTCGGTTATCCGAACCGATTGCTCTGTTTTTTTTATTTTTTGGGATAGGCAATAAAAGGGCCAGTTATGCCAACTATTAACCAGTTGATCCGTCATGGGCGCACCCGTCCACTGACACGGAACAAAGTGCCAGCAATGGAAGCATGTCCGCAAAAGCGCGGTGTGTGTACACGTGTTTATACAACAACACCTAAAAAGCCGAACTCAGCTTTGCGTAAGGTCGCCCGTGTGCGTCTGACTAATGGCTTTGAGGTCACCAGCTATATTCCTGGTGAGGGTCACAATTTGCAGGAGCACTCAGTTGTGCTTATCCGCGGTGGCCGGGTAAAGGATTTGCCGGGTGTTCGGTATCATATCATTCGTGGCGCGCTCGATACACAAGGTGTATCCGACCGACGCCAGCGCCGTTCAAAATATGGCGCCAAGCGGCCTAAATAAGAGAGGGTTTCAATGTCTCGTCGTCGTAAAGCTGAAAAACGCCCTGTTCTGCCTGATCCAAAATTTAAGGATCAGGTGGTATCAAAATTCATGTCTTGCCTGATGTTTGATGGCAAGCGCTCGGTCGCTGAAAAGATCGTCTATGGCGCATTTGACCAGATTGAGGCCAAAGTAGGCGTAGAGCCAACCAAGATATTCCATGATGCGCTGGATAATGTGCGCCCTCACCTTGAGGTGCGCTCTCGTCGTGTTGGGGGGGCTACATATCAGGTACCTGTTGAGGTGCGCACCGATCGCGGTCAGGCTCTGGCCATCCGCTGGATTATCGACAGCTCTCGCAAGCGCGGGGAGACAACCATGACAGCGCGTCTGTCCGGTGAGCTTCTCGATGCTGCAAATAACCGCGGCAATGCCGTCAAAAAGCGCGAAGATACGCACAAGATGGCTGAGGCCAACCGCGCATTCGCACATTATCGTTGGTAGTTACCGTCTTTTTTTCGCGGAGTTAAGTCATTATGGCACGTCAATATCCACTAGAACGCTATCGTAACTTTGGCATTATGGCCCATATCGATGCGGGTAAAACAACCACTACAGAACGGGTTCTTTATTATACTGGCCGTTCGCACAAGATAGGCGAAGTGCATGATGGCAATGCCACTATGGACTGGATGGAACAAGAACAAGAGCGCGGCATCACCATTACCTCTGCTGCGACAACCTGTTTCTGGTTCCGTACCGAAGATGGCGAAACCCCGTCAGGCGAATATGGCAGCGATGCGGAAGAAGCAAAGTTCCGCTTTAACATCATCGACACACCAGGCCACGTGGATTTCACCATCGAGGTTGAGCGTTCTTTGGCGGTTCTGGATGGCGCGGTATGCGTGCTGGATGCCAATGCCGGTGTTGAGCCGCAAACCGAAACCGTATGGCGCCAGGCAGACCGCTATAAAGTCCCGCGCGTTGTTTTCGTCAATAAGATGGACAAAATCGGCGCCGATTTCTTTAATTGCGTTGCGATGATCAAAGACCGCACAGGGGCAACCCCACTGCCTATTCATATGCCAATCGGGGCAGAAAATGAATTTGCCGGTCTTATTAACCTTATTACTATGCAGGAATGGGTGTGGACTTCTGAAGATTTGGGGGCGAGTTGGGAATTGCGCGATATCCGCCCTGAATTAAAGGACAAGGCAGAAGAAATGCGCGCCCATCTGGTCGAGATTGCGATTGAGCAGGACGACGATGCAATGGAAAAGTTTCTGGAAGGTGAAGAGCCGGATGTAGAAACATTGCAGCGCCTTATCCGTATGGGTACATTGAATATGTCATTTGTGCCTGTTTTGTGTGGTTCAGCGTTCAAGAACAAGGGCGTACAGCCTATGCTGAACGCGGTTATCGATTACCTGCCAGGGCCATTGGATGTTCCGGCCTATATGGGCTTTAAGCCAGGCGATGATACAGAAACCCGTAATATTGAGCGCAAGGCAGATGATGCCCAGCCATTCACCGGTCTGGCATTCAAGATTATGAATGACCCGTTTGTTGGTTCATTGACTTTCGTGCGGATTTATTCTGGCAAGCTTTCAAAGGGCGACAGCCTGATGAACTCTACCAAGGGCGAGCGCGAGCGTGTTGGCCGTATGATGATGATGCATTCAAATAATCGTGAAGAGATTGATGAAGCACACGCAGGCGATATCGTGGCGTTGGCCGGTATGAAAGGCACAACAACAGGCGATACATTATGCGACCCTGTCAATCAGGTGGTGATGGAAACCATGACCTTCCCTGATCCGGTTATCGAGATTGCGATTGAGCCAAAATCAAAGAATGACCAGGAAAAGATGAGCATCGGCCTGCAAAGGCTGGCAGCAGAAGACCCGTCTTTCCGTGTATCTTCCGATATGGAGTCCGGCCAGACTATTATGCGCGGCATGGGCGAATTGCATCTGGATATTCTGGTAGATCGCCTGAAGCGTGAATTTAAGGTTGAAGCAAATATCGGTGCCCCGCAAGTGGCGTACCGCGAAACCATCACCAAGGAAGTTGAAATTGATTATACCCATAAAAAGCAGTCTGGTGGTTCAGGCCAGTTTGCCCGGGTGAAGATCAAGTTTGCGCCTTTGGCCGAGGGCGGTTACGAATTTAACAGCTCTATCGTTGGCGGTTCTGTGCCACGCGAATTTATTCCCGGCGTGGAAAAGGGGATTATGCAGGCAAAAGACACAGGCGTGATTGCCGGCTTCCCGGTTATCGATTTCCAGGCTGAGCTGGTTGATGGGGCAAGCCATGATGTTGACTCATCTGTTCTGGCCTTTGAGATCGCTGCCCGTGCAGCGTTTCGTGAAGCGATGAGCCAGGCCGCCGCCCGTTTGCTGGAGCCGGTAATGAAGGTCGAGGTTCTGACTCCTGAGGAATATGTTGGCGATATCATCGGCGATTTGAACTCACGTCGTGGCCAGGTAGGCGGCATGGATCAGCGCGGCAATGCCCGTGCGATTAATGCGATGGTGCCGCTGGCTAACATGTTCGGCTATATCAACACCTTGCGCTCTATGAGCCAGGGTCGTGCACAATATTCCATGCAGTTCGATCATTATGAGCAAGTGCCACAGGCGGTTGCTGATGAAGTTCGCGCAAAGATGGCATAAACTAGAATTTACACTTTTTGAGTAAGCAGGAGAGACAATATGTCTAAAGAGAAGTTTGATCGCTCGAAGCCGCACGTAAATATCGGCACGATTGGCCATGTTGACCATGGCAAGACGACGCTGACGGCTGCGATTACGAAGGTTATGGCCGAAGCGGGCGGTGCAGAATTTCAGGCCTATGATCAGATTGACAAGGCCCCGGAAGAGCGTGCGCGCGGTATTACGATTTCCACAGCCCATGTGGAGTATGAGACAGCTGGTCGCCATTATGCGCACGTGGATTGTCCGGGTCATGCCGATTATGTAAAGAACATGATCACTGGTGCAGCCCAGATGGATGGCGCGATTTTGGTGGTATCTGCTGCGGATGGCCCGATGCCGCAGACGCGCGAGCATATCCTGCTGGCCCGTCAGGTAGGTGTGCCTGCTTTGTGTGTATTTATGAACAAGGTTGACCAGGTAGATGATGAAGAATTGCTGGAGCTGGTGGAAATGGAAATTCGTGAGCTGTTGAGCTCATACGACTTCCCCGGCGATGATATTCCGATTGTGAAGGGTTCAGCCCTGGCGGCATTGGAAGACAGCAATGAAGAGATTGGCAAGAAAGCTATTCAGGCACTGATGGATGCGGTTGATGAATATATTCCGCAGCCGGATCGTCCGAAGGATCAGCCATTTTTGATGCCGATTGAAGATGTGTTTTCTATTTCCGGTCGTGGTACGGTTGTCACTGGCCGTATTGAGCGCGGGATTGTGAATGTCGGTGAAGAAATAGAGATTATCGGCTTGAAAGCGACCACCAAGACGACCTGTACCGGTGTGGAAATGTTCCGCAAATTGCTGGATCAGGGTGAGGCTGGCGATAATGTGGGTGTGCTGTTGCGCGGTACCAAGCGCGAAGATGTGGAACGTGGTCAGGTATTGGCCAAGCCAGGTTCAATTACCCCGCATACCAAGTTCAAATGCGAGGCTTATGTGCTGAACAAGGATGAGGGGGGTCGTCATACACCTTTCTTCTCTAATTATCGTCCGCAGTTTTATTTCCGTACCACCGATGTGACCGGCTCGGTTGAGCTGCCAGAAGGTACAGAGATGGTGATGCCAGGCGATAATATTGCGATGACTGTCACCCTGATCGCTCCGATTGCGATGGATGAAGGTCTGCGCTTTGCTATTCGTGAAGGCGGGCGTACTGTAGGTGCAGGGGTTGTTGCATCTATCGTTGAGTAAGAAATTGTTGAAGAGAGGCTTTGGCCTCTCTTTTTGCTGATTGAAAAAGGAATATGGCTATGGAAAACCAGAATATTCGTATTCGGTTGAAAGCATTTGATCATCGTATTTTGGACGAGTCCACAAACGAGATCGTTAATACAGCGAAACGGACAGGGGCAAATGTCCGTGGCCCGATCCCTTTGCCGACCAATATGCGCCGGTTTACTGTGTTGCGTTCGCCGCACATTGATAAGAAGAGCCGGGAACAGTTTGAAATGCGCACTCATAAGCGTCTTTTGGACATTATCGATCCAACACCACAGACTGTAGATGCGCTTATGAAGCTGGATCTAGCTGCG